>CAYUTF010000065.1:0-18399 GCA_964447495.1 uncultured archaeon | reverse complement strand
TTCCCAAATAAATCTTTAGAACCTCGTTTATCTAATAACGCATCTATGCCAGAAATACCTACGGCTACACCAACAGCTCCACTTCTAAATGGTCTTCCAAATGAATCTGAAATAATTACGGCGATTTGTTTACCAGTTAGCTCTTTTAGCATAGTCCTAATTTTTGTAGCCTCTTTATCAGAGTCATTTGGTAATAATGTTATTCTACCCTGCCCACCTGCATTAGATTTATCAATTCCTGCATTAGCACATACAAATCCATGCTTTGTTTCAACAATTAGAGCATGCTCAGATTTGATGACTTCTTTTGATTCATCTAAAATAGCTTGAATTAATTCAGGGCTCTTAATTGGACTCTGAGTCTTTTCAATTATGGGTGATATTTTTTTATATAGTTCATAAGCCTCTTCGCTAACTTTAATCGCTTTTAAATCCCTGATACTTCCAATGCTTTTAGAAATAATTGATTGCGCAATTACGATAATATCCCCATCCTTTATGGAATAATCATTAGTTTTTAAAGAATTAAAGATAACGTTAGCAATATTATCTCCTTCTTTAATGATTGGAATTCCAGTTAATCCAAATAATTCTATTTTATTTTTCATGATTTCCAACATTCCCTTAGTTCATTTTATATTATAAATTTTTAAATCAGACTCTTTAGCCTTCGCTAGATCTTCAAATTCTCTTGGTATAGCACAACATGAAGAGAAAAATTTAATTTCTATTTCAGGATTCATTTTTCTAAGCCACTTCAAAGTTTTTTTGGATGGAATTTCGATTCTGGTAATTCCTGCGTTTAAAGCATATTTCTCAATTTCAATTTTTTTTCCTCCTTTCGGGCGCATACATCCTAGTGAAATTTCTGCTTTAGGAAAGAGAAACCGAACTGCAGCAATAAATTTTGCTATTTCACTAGGTTTAGGTTCCTTAAAATTACTCTCTATCACTTTTGGAGGGATTAAAGCAATAACTACAATCAATGATGGCTTTATACCTGATTCTTTAATAAATTTGAGAGAATCCAATTCCTTGTTTAGTTTACCATAATATAATCCAACGCAAATATGTGGTACAATATTGAGTTTATATTTTTTCAATAACTCAATTGAATTCCTATAATCGTCTAAATTTTTGTCTAAATGGTAAATTTCTCTAATGACTTTCTCATCCATTGTAATATCGAATGAAATAATATCTACTTTTGCTTCTGCTAATGCTCTTGCAGTAGTTTCATTTAATAACCCTGTATGTACGTTAATTATTAAGCTTGTCTTCTCTTTAATTTCCTTGATAGAACCTATAAAATCGAATAAAGGAACCGATCCATTAGAATCACATCCTCCTGAAATAAGAGCACCTACGCCACCACCTTTATAATGAGTAAGTAAAAAATCTTTTAATGCTTTACTATTTTGTATATGTTTCATCCCCTTCAAATACTTTTTATTGCAATGCTCACAATTCAAAGCACATTCATTCCCTGTTATACTTAAGGCGGGAAATTTTTTATTGGGAATATATGCTTTGATGATATTCCTAAAATTTTGAATTGTTAATTCTCTCGCAAGTTTAAAGAAATCTTCTAGTTCCTCCTCAGATAAATTTAGAAATTCATAATAGTCTGACCATGACTGAGTTTTTGAAATAAATTTTTTTAATAAACTAGAGTGACTATTCATATTTTTTTAACCATTTATTATTAAAATATTTCTGTTTAACTAATTTCTCTGCTAAATTTAATTCATCTGGAGAATAATATTCCTCTTTAAGAGTAATATTCAATGTTTTCTCAAAGCCTTTACGTAAAGATAATAAGAAATTACCTTCATCATAGTTTTTTAATTTTTCTTTTACACCTACACATTTTGCATAAACCGATTTCACCATTTTTGACTTAGAAACGTTATTTGGTGCCTTTAACACGGAATACATTAACTCTGGGTCGATTTCTAACAATATAGTCCCATGTTGCAAGATGTAATTCCTTTTTCTGATTTGCGCATTCCCCGAAAATTTTTTACCCTCTAAAAAAATCGCAGGACAATGAATAATTCCTTTTTCAGGTTCTAAACCATAATTTATCAAACCATTGACTATACCATTTTCAATCAACTCAAATTGTTCTAAAACCGTATAAGCTTTACACTCTTTTAAAACCTTAATAGGACATACTATTGAATAAGTAATTTCACGAATACTATCATGAAAAACAGCTCCTCCACCTGTTATTCTTCTAACTACATTATATTTCAATCGATCTAAGACCTCCATATTTACCTCTCCAGATAGACTTTGATTTCTACCAATAGAAACTGTCGAAGGTTTCCATTTATAAAACCGTATAGTATTAGGGCTTTTTCCTTTAACTGCATGAGTTAAAATAGCTTCATCTAAAGCCATATTCCAATAACCATTTTTAGTTTCTAGGGGAATTATTCTCCAATCTGTCATAAGACTACTTTTTCAATTAAAATATTCTAATAAAGAATTATATGCCTCATTTATCTCTTCTTGAGTTAATTTTCTTGGGAAATTATAAATAGGTCCTGAAGGTTTTGAAGTATAATAAGGACGATTACACCCAGGACAACCAGTAGTTAAAAAAACATCAGTATCTTGAATGATTCTTAATAAATCGGACTTAAATAAATTAAATTTTACAATCTCTCCATCCATATTGAATGTAAAATCCTTTAGTTTTCGCTTCTCATTGATAATCAGATATAAAGCAAGTTGGATTTTTCTAAATTTTAATAGATTTGGTTTTTCTAGATTTTCTAATCTCGTACCTTTGATGGGAGTAAATGAAAATAATCCTATCGTTATTGTCATGATATTTAATTTCTCAATCAATTCTAATACATCCTTTGAAGTTTCTCCTAATCCAACAATAAGATGTGTGGAAACCTTTCCTTTGGAAAAGATTTTTAAAGCACTTTCTAAACTCTTAAAATGGCTTTCCCATCTATATGGTCCATTTGCATCTTTTCCTTTAATTGAATTAAATATTTCCTTAGTTGAAGCATCTAAAGCAATACCCACTCTTTCGACTCCTATATGCTTTAATTCATTTAATCTTTCTTCTGAAAAGGGAGGAATCGCTATAGATATAGGAATATTACTCATCTTTCTAATGTGGGATACTATATAAACAAGATCGTGAAAATTTTCAGCGTAATTTAAGGTTTGTATACAAATTCTTTTAAACTTCTTTTTAGGAGGTAAATAATTTAATTTCGTAAGAACTTCCTTGAAATTATAAACTGGCCAGGTAACTCGAGATAAAAGTTCAAGTGAACTAAGAGCATCCCGTGCTTGGGGGCAAAATCCACAATTAGCGATACAGCGCCCTTGTTGATATGTCATAATATAACATGTTGTTGGAGGATCTTTAAAGTGAGTACCCTCATATAAGCCAAGTACTGAAGCACTTCCGATTGAAACTCGTATCTTATCCACTTCCATTATTTACTCTAATGTTTCTGTAAAATTAAGTTTTTTTCAAATGATTATATATGATTCAAAAAAAATTTATTCATTCAATTATTCAAGTTAATGTTTAAAAATGTAATATTTAAAGAAGTTGACACAATTAACATGGCAAATATAGAATACGATTATAAAACACTTGAAAAAAAGTGGCAAGATAAATGGGAAAAAGAAAAAATTTTCGAGGTTAGCGAAAAACCAGTTGAAGAAAAGGCAAAATTTTATGTTTTAGAAATGTATCCATATCCTTCAGGCAGTGGTTTACACATGGGCCATCTGAGAAATTATTCAATAGGAGACGCATATGCAAGGTTTAAAAGAATGAATGGATTTAATGTACTTTATCCAATGGGATATGATTCATTTGGATTACCCGCAGAAAATGCAGCAATAGACGAAGGTGCTAATCCTGAAAAATATACTAATGAAAATATCGATCTAATGAAAAAACAACAAAAACGAATAGGGCTTTCATATGATTGGACTCGAATGCTTTATAGTCACGATCCAGAGTACTATAAATGGGATCAATGGTTTTTCCTTAAGATGCTTAGAAAGGGATTAGCCTATAGACAAGAAAGTTATGTTAATTGGTGCCCTAAATGTAATACTGTTCTTGCAAATGAGCAAGTATTAAATGGTAAATGTTGGCGATGTAGTGCAGAAGTTACTCAGAAATTTCTCACCCAGTGGTTTCTAAAAATAAGAGCTTATGCTGAGGAACTATTAGAAGGGTTAAATAACGTTGAGTGGCCTGAAAAAGTCAAAACCATGCAACGAAATTGGATTGGACGATCTGAAGGGACGATTATTAAATTTCCTATTGAAGGTGAAAAACGAACAATTGATATTTTTACAACCAGGCCTGATACCTTATATGGAGTTACATTCATGGTTTTTGCACCTGAACATCCATGGATTGATGAATGGATTAAGGGAACAAAAATTCAACGTGAATTCAAAACATTTCTTAATGAAGTAATGAAACAAGATAAATTTACACGCACGGATATCGAGATCGAAAAGAAAGGTATGTTTATCGGAAAATATGCAATACATCCAATCACACATGAGAAGATTCCTATTTACGTTGGTAATTTTGTTATTTATGAATATGGTGCTGGTGCTGTAATGGCTGTTCCTGGTCATGATCAACGAGATTTCGAATTTGCTAAGAAATATGATATCCCTATAAAAATAGTAATTCAACCATTTGATTATCAAATAGATCCAGAGAAAATTGTAAGAGCATATGAAAGCGATGGAACACTTGTTAATTCTGAAGAATTTGATGGAATAGAAAATCGTACTGCAATCAAGACCATTACAGAAAAGCTTATTAAAATGAATAATGGTTCATTTACTATTAATTATAAATTGAGAGATTGGTTAATCTCAAGACAACGTTACTGGGGGTGTCCTATACCTATTATTTATTGTCCAGAATGCGGAATCGTACCTGTACCTTATGAAAATTTACCGGTTAAATTACCTAAAGATGTTGAGTTTACTGGAAAGGGAAATCCAATAAGAACTAGTAAAACTTTTATTAAGACAAAATGTCCTAAATGTGGAACACTTGCTGAGCGTGAGACGGATACAATGGATACTTTTGTAGATAGCTCTTGGTATTTCTTAAGATTCTGTGATCCTCATGAAAAAAAATTACCATATAAAAAAGAAGTTGCTAATTATTGGATGAATGTCGATCAATATATAGGTGGAATCGAACATGCAATACTTCATTTACTATATGCACGTTTCTTCACAAAAGTAGCCCGAGATTTAGGACTACATTCACTTGATGAACCATTTCAAAGATTATTGACTCAGGGTATGATAAATAAAAATCATCCTTTTTGTCCAGAATGTGAAACTTTTGCAATGAAAACTGAAATGCATGATGATGTTTGTAAACGATGTGGAACAAAATATATTTTAAAAAGTGTAAAAATGAGTAAAAGTCTGGGTAATACAGTTGATCCGATTGGAATCATGGATACATATGGAGCAGATGCAGCAAGATTTTTTATATTATTTGGTGCAAGTCCTAAATCAGGCTTGGAATGGTCTAATGAAGGGGTAGATTTTGCCTATAAATTCGTGAGGAATACATATATGATGCTAATGAATGAACCGGTGAAATTCAATGAGAGCGAATCAATTAGAGACACATTAATTCTGTATTATTTAAATATGACTATTAAAAATGTCACAACAAGTTTAGAAGCTATTGATATTCGAGATGCAATAAATCAGGTGATTCAATTTTCATCCGAACTTTTAAAATACAAACTTGAAGGGGTAACTCAAAAAATATTTGAAGAATGTAGAGAAAAATTGACTCTACTGTTACACCCCTTTATCCCCCATATGACTGAAGAAATTTGGGAAAGTATAAACAAAAAAGGGTTTCTTAGTTTAGCAGAATGGCCAATTTTTGACGATAATTATTTCACAATTGAGAATGAATACAAATGGAATCTACTTAATAACACATTGGATTCAATAAATCATATACTTGTAATAATTAAATTAGAAAAACCTAATGAAATGAATTTAATCGTAGCAAATAAATGGAAATATGATTTTATGATACAATTACTAATACTAGTTGAGAAAACTAAAGATCAGAAAGAGATTATTACTGAATTGATGAAAATTGATGATAATAAAAGTCATGGTAAATTTGTAACTCAAACCGTCATTAAAGTTTTAAAAAATCTTGGTAAATATAGTATTCCACCCATAAATGCTGAACAAGAATTTTATTTTTTCAAAGAAATTCAATCCATTTTGGAAACTAAATATCAATGCAAAATTAACATTATAAATGAAGACAAAGCAAAAGATAAAAAAGCATTTCAAGCATTACCTGGTAGACCAGCGATCATAATAATATAGAAACTTTACATTGATGTCTTCCTTTTTAAAGTCTCTATCTAATTATCTACATTAATTTAAATATATATACCCAAATCTATATGTATGGATAAAATAAAAATAAAATAATTCTACTCATAATAACCTTATAGAAATGACTTACTACGTGCTATCTGTTATCACTAACACTGGTTTTCCTTATTATAATTTAAAACTTAAAGAAATTCCAAAAGATGTTAACCTATTTTTACGGTTTTTTGATTTTTCAAAGAATAATAAAGAAATAAAAATGGATTTAGATAGTACTAGTTTATTTGAGTTAAATGCAGGTTTAGTGTCAGCTCTTTTCGAATTTGCCCGTAATATTGACAAAAAAATAGAAATAATAGAGTTCAATTCTCAAGATAGAGTCTCTCAAGAAAAAAAATCATCAAAATATAAAGGAGATGTATTAATCACGACTCAAACAGAACCCTATATATTGCACAAATCGGTTAAAAAAAAAATCAAATTGATATACGATTCAATAATTTCTACAAAGGTTCCCCTTGATTCAGCATTAGAAATTCTACAGAATGAAGAAGATCAAATTATTGACATTTTAACTGATAAAATAGCTAGAGATCGCATAAATAAGCAAAAAACCGAACTAACAAAAATAAGTCACGAATACTTAAATGATATGAAAAAATATGGTTTAACTGGAATTGCAATTACTTCATTTGATTTATCCCCATTAAGTATTTACGGGAATAAATATTCATTAGAAGATATTGACGACATATTAAGAAATATTGGGATTTTCCCTGAAATTCCTCCTTTAGAATGGATATATAGACAATCTTTTACCTCAACTGAACAGATTTGGGTTTACATTATAAAGTCAGATGTAGGACCTACTGTTGATGGGTTGTTCGAGCCTTACTTTTATCTCTTATTTTCTGAACCACAATCCTATCTCGGAGAGTTTCCAGGAAAGTTAGCCAACAAATTTAATCAAATTTTGGGTTAAAATAGAAAAGTAAATATATTAAATAGTAACACTTTCAGCAAATTTGATAATTTCATATAATGATTCTGCTTGTAATGATGCTCCTCCAACTAAGCCACCATCAATATTAATCTTACTAAATAAATCTTTTGCATTTGAAGGCTTAATAGAACCACCATATTGAATCCTTACTTTTGTTGCTGTTTCTTCATCATAGTTATGTTTTATGAGTTCCCTAATAAAGATATGAATTTCTTCTGCTTGTTCTGGTGTAGCTGTCTTCCCCGTTCCAATTGCCCAGATAGGTTCATAAGCAATTATTATTCTTTTCATGTTTTCCTTATTAATTCCTTCAAATGTAAAATGAAACTGTTTCTTGATAACTTCTTTAGTATTTCCCTGTTCTCTTTCAATTAAATGTTCTCCTATACAAACTATAGGTATTAAATTCATCTGTAGTGCCTTTTTTAATTTTTTATTAATTAACTGGTCAGTTTCATTAAAAATATCTCTTCGTTCGCTATGCCCTAAAATAACATATTCACAACCTATGTTTTTCAAAAAAACAGGTGATATCTCTCCTGTGAAAGCTCCTTTTTCTTCAAAGTACATGTTTTGGGCACCAACTTTTATATTTGTATTTTTAACTAAATCAAATACTTCAATAATCGAGGTAAAAGGAGGTGCAATGACTATTTCAACATTTTTTATATCTTTTATCATTGGAATTAAATTTATAAGCATCTCCTTCGCTTCAGAAGGAGTACCTCTATTCATTTTCCAATTGGCACCAATAATAGGTTTTCTCATTTTAAAGGTCATCTCTTTTTTACTTATTAAATATCAAAATATACTATTAAAAGATCTATTTATAAAAAGTGAAAGAAAAAGGATTATTCTTCTTTTTTTATTTTATCAGATAACTTAGTCGCTTCTAAGAGTTTTTGAATTTCCTCTAAATTGGGGGGAAGAATAGGAGGTAAATTTAATTGTTCTCTCCTTCGTTCTATCGCTGGTTGCATAGGAATTGCTTTTCCATTTTCTAAAATTGTAGATGCTTGCATTGAATAATATTCAGGAGCTTCTCCTCTTTCAACGCTCATATTTTTTAAAATTGTAAAAATCTCAGTCAATTCTACCTTTTGGGGGCACACTTCGTCACAAGTATCGCAAACAGTACATCCCCAAATATTAAATGCATTTTCTTTGCCAAAAATTTTCTCTTTTAATCCAAGTAATGCATCCAAGATTAATCTTCTAGGATTATATCGTCCATTAGTTACTTGAGCCACTGGACAAGCACCACTACAAGTAGCACATTGATAACAATAAGCAAGCGTACTACCGATATCAGATTGAATAATTTGGTTTCTAAAATCAAAATCAATTGTAGCCATTTTAATCATATATCTTTTTCTAAACTTATATATTTATAACTAGCATTTAATTTTAAAATTAATTCTTTTCATTTTAAACTAAGAACAAAATTCAAACGTATAAATTTATCATTAAAAATCGTAAGAGTCATCAAATCGATGAATTTAAAGCATTTTTGAAAGATAAGATATCAAATTCATAACTAAACAATGAATTACATTTGATTTTTTATAAATATAAAGAATAAAAAGAATGAATAATATAGAAAAATATAGAAAAAAAAGGTTTACTAATAAAACTTAATTTCAAATATATATAAATCAATTAATTTTTAAGGAGACTATGTGTTGAATATCGAAGAATTGAAAGATTTTGGCTTAGAAATTTCAGATGAAATGAAACAAGGTAAAGTTATAATTGATGTTTATACGGTGTGGTGTGGTCCATGTAAGTTTATTAGCCCTCTTTTGGAAAAATTGGAGGGAGAGGGTTTAATCCATTTGTTAGCGGTCGATCTTGATCAAAACCGTGCACTAGGAAACAGATTTGGAATTACAGCGATTCCGACTCTTTTATTTTTTAAAAATGGACAACTTCTAGATCATACGATAGAAATTCAAGGACAACCTCTTGTTCGAAATGGAATGATGATTGGAGCTGCAGGAGAACCTATCATTCGAGAAATAGTTGAAAATATGTAATCCATTTTTTCTTTTCTTTTATATTTTCAATACTCTATTTTCTGCTGTTTTTGACTTGAAAAAAAGACTTTTTATACATTAAACTACTAAATTTTTCCATGAAAACATACTAATAATATACTCCTCGAATTGAAAATATTAAAAAAGCAATCAAATTTTCATTTATTATTTAATTTTAAGATAATTTGAAAGTTGTTAATAATGAATTATACACGAGAAGAATTAGTTCAATCTGAATCACCTTGCAATCAACTACGGAATGCGATTTATCATCTAGAGCGCTTCATGAAACTTAATGGAATTACAGATATCAGAGAAAGATTAAGAAGAATGGGTAGAAATATTGCTCAAACTTATACTAATTATTGGAAGCCAATAGATTCAGTAAATTTAGACAATGTTAAAGATGTTATAGCTACATTTTACAAGAATATTTTTAATAGCAGTGTTTCTATAGAGCTTGATAACTTAGAGAATAGCATCATAGTCAAAGATAATGATTGTGCTTTATGTAAATACCATTTCGAGGATATTAATGAGGCAGGGTGTGAGATAATTATTTCAATGATGGCAGAATTTGTCTCTCTCATAAATAAAGAATCGAAAGAAAGCCCTAAATTCTCTCTACAGCCACTTGAGGTTTCAGAATCACGATCCCTTGGTAATAAAATCTGTATACACAAATATAAAATAGGAGGGGATTAAGTATGGGAGCAGTTCAATGGTTATTGAAAAAAATCACTAAGGTCTTTGGTCGAAGTACTAATTCTTTATTCTACACGCTCCTTTATAGGGAAATTTTAAAAGAAGTAAATGAAATAACTGAAAATGAAGAAGATAGCATTTTAATTCTTAAAGAAATTGGAAAAAGAGCCGCTTATGAATCTTGCGAGCGCCATTCAGCAGTATTTAAGTTCATGCCAGGCAATCCGAAAAAAGTACTAGATTATTTTGAGCTTCTATGGGTTGTTGTGTTTGGAAAAGAAATTGCTGAGGGGGATTTGACATATGAAGAAATTCCTAACGAAGGAACAAAATATAGTGATTATATTATTCGTATTAAGACATGTCCTGTTTGTGCGAGTTATGGTTTGGATAATGCTGACAATTTTGATTTTGCAAAAGTTAAAGCTGAGGAAGTTGAGGGTTTAGCATCTGGATTAACTGGTATGCTTGAAAGTGTGGCAAATTTTATTTTAAAGATAAAAAGAAATGATTATAGGATAAATATTATTGAACAAAGATGTATGGCACGAGGGGAAGAATGTCTTCAATTTAAATGTAAAATCTATGATGCAATTGAATGGAAAAAACTTTCCGAAATTAAGCTTAAAGAAAAGTTAAAATCAGATGTCAAATTTGAAGAAAGTTTAGAAGAAGAAATTATCCAAGAAACCAAAATGGATATAATAGATAAACTGCAAGATGTATTATCTTTAGATAAAATTGAAGAATTGCTAGATGAACCCTTGGAGGGAATCAAGAATAAAGTTCGGGAAATTATCCAAGATAAATTGAATATGGAACCAGAGCACTTTTTTGATTATTTTAAAAATTATGAAGATGATATGATCAGAATCATTGGGTTTCTTGCTGTACATCTCTTTAATGAATATGGAGGTTTTGTTGAGAAGATACTCACAAATGAAACTTTTTCCAAAGTAGCTGGTTATATTTTCCGACAAGTTAGAGAATTTAGTTTATTATTTATCCCTATTGATGTTATTAATGACTATCATCAATTACTCATTAGTTTTCTTGATGGGTTAGCGCCAGTAGAAATGGTTGAGAATGTAAAGAAATTTAATGGGAAAGATGATATTAACTATTTCTTTGAAGGTGCTCAATTAGCTTTAGAAAATTTAGGAATTAATTTTTCAGAATTAAAAGAAAATGTTTGGGAAGAATTAAGACGGGAACGTGAAGATGGGCTAATATCTTCTGAACAGTCAGTTATGGATAAAACTGAAGAGAATTTTCCAAAAATTATTAGAATCATCCAAGAATTATTAATGCTAATGGGTGAGATTCTAACATTACCGGTAAGGGTTTTGATCTCTGAAGGTCACTATGGATTAAAAACCGCAATAAACTCGGTAGTTTCAGAAGAAGAAGGGTTATTTGGAAGCATTAAAAATCGTGTTGATATCATTTTTGATTACATTCAAGAAATTCGGCATTAAAATTGTTTAATAGAATCATGCTTAAATAGTAAAGATCTTTCCAAGATTGTCCTTAAAATTTCGAATAGATTACTTTTTTCTTAACTAATTATTTATTAAATTAAATAAAATAGTATAAAATAAATTATATTATAAAGTGTTAAAAACAGATTATAGCTTATCTTTGATTGCGTTTAAAAAATAAATATAAAATAAAAAATATAGATTTTTTTTAAAATTACTCTTTACGTTCTAATTCCTAAATATAGCAAGATGCTGCTCACTATTATTCCAAATCTCACAATTGATAAGAAAATGCCAGGAGGTATTAATGCATCAAAAGTCACAATCACTGCAAATAAAATGAAACCAAATGAGAGGGCTAAAAACTTTTTCCTTAAAACTCCCGTTGCTTTTAAACCCTTAGTTAGAAAACCAAGACCGTTGAATAAAATGATAGACAGTATAAATAGGATTAAAAAGTAAGCCGTGTAATAGCCATAATTACTAGATGTGTCTATTAAGTCTGAACCGGGAGTAGAAGGAAGATTATATGTAAATGAACCTTGTGGGTTTATAAAAAGAAAAAATTCATATGCAACACAGATTATAAGAAAGATAGTTAACAGATACCATTTTTTCTTTGGCATAATCAGTTCTCCTCCGATATACATTCCAAAAAATATACCAGCGGCAGCCCACATATAACTCAAAATTGGATAAAGTACCGGAACACTAACTGAATAAAACCATATAGACTCAATATTTGTTCCTGTAATAAGGATTTTTAAAAAGTCCGTAGTTGGACCTAACCAAAGTAATCCAATAAAAAATATTGTTAAAGAGGTTACTGTAAGCAGCTTAGCTTTTAATTTCCTTGACTTATAAAACGAATATATCCCAATAATGACATTTATGGTTAATACGCTTGTAGCAGATATACCATCCAGCCAACCAATAATTTCCAACTTTATTATTCACCTTTAATAATAAGTTATGTAATTATATTCTTCTCAAAGTATTTATAATTATTTTGTAGTGTAACAATATTATAAAATTACTTTTTTTTTCCTTTTAAAAATAATTAGTTTATATATATAAACTATATGAAAGTTAGCCTTTCATGGTTGATTTATATCATTGCAGCCTTCGCAACTAGGAATACTTATGTTATTCTTGAGCAAATTGGAAATTTATTTTTGGGTAGCGGCTTTGGCTGGTTAATTTTAATGCTAATTCTAATCATTGGCATAATCCTTGGAGCCCTTGGTGGGGGCTTAGGTTACTCATTTGCCGTTCTTATCAAACCTTTCTTTCAAAAAAGATTAAAAGACTGAATTAATTAATTTTTTTTTATTTTATTCCTTTATTTTTTTTATAAATTTCGTAAAAGAAATCAACAATATATTGAAAAAAAAGTCTTTCTCTTAAGACATCATAATGAGATTTATTTTTAAGACTAGTTAATTTGGCTATATCTTCAGATTTTAATTGTTCTTTTGAAACTAAATCCATCCTCGCTTTAAATTGGTCAACCATGTTAATAGGTCTAAGAATTATGGAGATCGCAGATGATATTTTATCAATTAATTCATTAATGTTAAAATTATTTAACTCTCTTAAATCATCAAGATTAATTAAGAAATTCTTAATTTGATTCAATAAGAAATCAATTTTATTGTATCCAATTAACTCTTCTGGAGTTATTACCCTATTGAGGAAATTTATAATATTATTTTTTAATTGGGAATCTATATATATTAATTCTTTCTCTAATCTAGTTATAAACTGTTCCTTTAAGAAAAGCCTATATTTGACTATTATTGCCTCATTTTCTTTAATATCTGAACATATCTCAATGACTTCACCTCTCGGAGTTGAATAACTGAATCCTTGCCCTTGAGGACCTAATCCCCCCAAAAGAACCATCGAAAGATTGTAAAATCTATACATTCTATATCTCTTCTCTTGAAAAAATCTATTATTATAACCTAATACATTTTTTGGGGAAACTAAATGCCTTTTAATGATAACTCGCTTTTGTGGCACACCATAATTATTATAAAATTCGGGAAGTTCATATTTAATATCTAGTTCGATGAAATCTTCTTGAATGTTTTGGGTATTACAATCATCAATTTTTTTTCTTAATTCTCCTAAAAACTTCTCAATGGGTCCCAAATATCGTACACTTAAACCATATATGGTATATTGATTGAAAAATACATTTTTAATATAGTAGATCAAGATCTCTGAATCAGTAAAATAAGGATTAGGATTGTTGATAAATAAATTGTAAAAATGGTGGGGAATATCCTTGATTATATAAAAAATGAATGAGTTTGAGATTTTTCCGAATAAGTCGCATAAATTTGAAATAAAAATTTTATCATTTTTAAAATCCTCTAATAAGATATAATCTTCTTCTTCTAACTGTCTTTCCATAAGATTATAATCATTAAAAAAACGTAATATTTCAATAAAATCTCCAAGGGCAGATGTTTCATATCCCTCACTTACATCTCTTATTGTATCCATTAATAGAGTTGATAATATTTCAAATCTATCTTCTATTTTTAAAGGATTAAAAAGTTCATTCTTTAAATTTTGGCTTTTTGTAAGATTTCCAAATTCTCTAAAATCTTTCTCTCTTAGTGAACGAGATAATTTCTTATAAAAATCTTCTTCAAAATTATAATCATAAGGCATATGAAAACATGAAAAATTAAGGAAATCAAATAGTTAATCTAGTAGTGCTGCAATTCGGTTCGAAACACTTTGAATATTTAAGAAAACCATCCCTAAACTGGCATTAGCATTACATAATGTACATAAAATCGCATTATCTCCCGCTTTTGAGAGGATTATGATACCATTAACACCTTCAATTAGAATCCTCTTAAGGTCGCCCCTGTCGAGCTCTTCCACTGCTCTCTCCGAAACACTCTGGATAGCTGCGCTCATTGCGCTAACGATGCCATCATTTACATCTCTACTTAACACAGAACATATTGGAAGTCCTTGAACGCTTACAATTGCGGAGCCTTCTATGTCAGAATTTACAGCGGATAATTTTCTCAGCAAATCAGTGAGCTCGCTAATATTTTCAGACAACTCTAATTAACCCCACTTTTTTTAGGATTGGTTGATTAACTTGTAATAATTTTTATTCAATAATAGAAATACTCTAATGAGTATTAGATTAATAACTTAATTGATCTATTTATTTAACTTTATTTATTTATTAATTAATCTTTACTTTATTTATTTTTATTTATCTATTAACTTTGATATTAAATATTTAAAAAATATTTTTATCAATTTTTACATTTGCATATTTTGATGAATGAAAATAAAAATCTAAATTCTAAGGAAAAGAAGGAAAAGAGCAAAGAAGAATTAGAAAAAGAGGAAGCAGAAAAAAAGATAAAAATTGAATCACTTAGAAAAGCGGGGAAAATTGCTCAAGAAGTTAAAAAATATGTAAAACCTAAAATCAAGCAAGAATCAAATGTATTTGAATTGGTTGAGTTAACAGAAACGAAGATTAAGGAATTAGGAGGAAGTTGTGCGTTTCCTGTCAATGTTAGTATAAATAATATAGCTGCCCATTATACTTCTCCTCTTAAAGATGATAATCTAATAATTAATTCAGGGGATATAATTAAAATTGATTTAGGAGTTCATATTGAAGGATATATTGTGGATACCGCCTTCACTGTTAGCTTTTCTGATGAAAAACCTCTTGAAAATATAATTCAATCTACTGAAGTAGCTGTAGAGGCCGCTAAAATGATGGTAAAGCCTGATGTTAATACACGTGAAATTGGCAAAAAAATTGAAACTATAGTTAAAGGATTTAATTATAATCCAATTAAAGAACTAGGAGGACACCAAATCGAGAGATGGAAGGTACATGGTAAAAAGCAAGTACCTGAGCTGGGCTCTCAAGGAGGTGATGTGATTGAAGAGGGTGACGTGTTAGCTATCGAAATCTTTGCTTCAACTGGAAGGGGGTCAGTGCACCCAACAAATGCTTCCTATATATATGAATTAAATCCCTATACTGGCAGAGTCCCATTAAGAAGAAAAACCTCTAAACAAATTTTAGGATTCATTAACAAGAATTTTAAAACCTTACCTTTTGCAGAAAGATGGTTAACGAAAGAATTTCAAATAGGCGTGGTGTTTGGTCTTGAGGAGCTTGTTAGAACTAATAAATTGAAAGCCCATTATGTATTAGCAGAAGAAAAAGGAGTTTTTGTCTCACAATCCGAAGAAACTGTATTAGTTACTGAAGATGGATGTGAAAAATTAACTTAAATATTATAGCTGCTCGAAAATGAAAAACCTAAAAATATGTTTAATTTCTTTAACTGTCTCTCCTGACAGCGCCGATGGAGAGGCCAAAGTTATTCGTTCTCATTTTGATTATTTGAAAAAAAAAGGTTATGATGTAACTCTAATTTCAGGTAAGTGGAATATAGATCTAAAACATCCAAATATTATTCAATTTGAATTAATTCGAAAACGATTCCTATGGATATTGCATTTTAATTATAAGATTATAAAATTCCTCCGAAAGAATGATTTTGATATTATACATGCAAATAGTGCAAAAGCAGCAATTCCCATTTTGCTTTCGAATAAGAAACAATTCATTACTACAATCCATGATTTTACACCATTTGAAACGAAACTTACTAAACTTCCATTTGAGAAATATTTAATTAAATTCATTGCGAAAAAATCCACTATTCTAACTACTGTATCAAATTCTGTTCGAAAAAAGTTCAAGATTTTTATCCCTAAAATAGATATGAATAAAGTCATTACCATTTATAATGGAATTGAAGAACGATTTAAACCATATCCCTTAAAAGGTCAAAAATTAAAAAGTAAAATAGGTATTGAGGGTCCAATTATTTTATACATCGGGCGTATAACACCCTATAAGGGAGTTGATCATATCATCAAAGCTTATGAAATTGTGAAGAATACCCTGCCCGACATTAAATTAGTTATAGGGGGAAAGCCTGATTTTTTAATGGAAAAAGAATATCAAAAATGGAAAAAACACTATCAAGATATATATTTTGTTGGTTATGTATCAGAAGAAGAGTTGCCGTATTATTATTCAATGGCAGATATTTTCATTAACTATTCTTTCTCTTCAGAAGGATTTGGATTGACTCCACTTGAAGCTATAGCATGTGGAACACCAATTATTTGCTCCTCAATAGACGTATATAAGGAAATCTTTAAAAATTATGCACTTTTTGTAGCTCCTCAACATCCAGAGTTGTTAGCTGAATCTTTAAAAGAACTTCTTTCTAATGAAGACCTAAGAATTAAATTAGTCAAAAATGCTAAAGAATTAATAGCTAAATATAGTTGGGATGCAGTAATTAATAGATTAGAAATTATATATAAGAATTTCAAATCTAATTAGTCTATTTCCACAGATTTTCTTTTACGATCTTAAAACACAACTTATTAGGATTTTCAAACTCGTTAATTTTTTTCTTGAATGAAGTAGTAAATCTACTAGGTGCAACCACTTTTGATAATATTTCTTTAGATTTTTGAATTATATTTTCTGAATTTTTAATATGATACAATGGAAAACCATTTTCCATTAGAAATCTTTCTTGAGGCGCAGTTTCTCCTGGAAAAAATTCTATACTTGGAACATTGAGGAGGCTTGATTCTCGAACAATAGTTCCTCCTCCACTTATCACAAGACTCGCAAAAAAGCAAAGATCCACCATATTTGGCATATATCGTGAAATAATAATATTTTTATTCTTCATATATCCTTTTAATTTTTCCTTTAGAAAAATCTCTTGTTTTTCAGTTCTTACAAGTAGCAAATATTTATAATCTGGAAAATTATGATATATCTCCGGAAGGAATTGACTGATAAGTGTCTCTTCTGCTTTTAGTTTTTCAATAAAATAACTTGCAAATGATGGCTCACTTCTCATAATCACATACTTTCCCTTTTCTAAATCAAATTTCTCAAGTATATCTTGATTAGGTATATATTCAGATAACCATGCTATTTCATCGATACCATTATATCTTATTAATTTCTCAGGAGTAGCATTAAGCTTAATGTAATCTCCTATTGGAATACATTTAGGAGTAATAATGTTATCTAAATAAGGAAAAATTAGCTTACACACATGAACGTTTCTTGGTTCGTCATTATATCCTATTGACGGAATATTTAATCCATAGGATATTCTCGTCCCTTCCACTGACGAAAATGTAACAAAATAATCTGGTTGAAATTTAGAGACTAATGGAACTAGTTGATTTAATCGGTTTATATATTCCATTAACTTATCTTCTAATTTTTCTCCACCATGGCGCCCTACTTTATGATAATGGATATCAAAATCATCTAAAATGTTAAATGTAGCGTCATAATCTCGTGCTGTAATTAGAAGTTCAATATCTATATGTTGAAAATTATTAATTAGTGATTTAAACATTATACCTGTCTTTGGTTCTTCAACATCAATCCACACTTTCCGTTTTGCTCTCATAGAAGATATCTCTAAACTTAATTAAGTTATATGTTACTTCCAATCTTCAGGAACTTTCTTTAGAAATTTAGCAGGATTTCCTATTAGAATATCATCCTTTTCCGTATTTTTGGTCACAACAGAACCAGCACCCACAATAGTCCTTTCTTTTAGCGTAATATTAGGAAGAATTACTGAATTTGCTCCAATTGATACATTATTTTCAATAGTAGGTCCTTTTAAATTGAATTTTTTTC
>CAYUTF010000064.1:0-19127 GCA_964447495.1 uncultured archaeon | reverse complement strand
ACAGCAACACTTCTACCAGAATCGGGTACGGGTACTACAATAGCATTTTCTTTAATCTCTGGATCGTTTAAAATTGGGTCGTTTTTCGCTAAATACATTCCTAATCGTACTCGTGCTTCAGCTACAGATACACCATCAATTATTGAATCTGGGCGGGCAAAATATACATATTCAAATTGGCATATTGCTGTTTTATCCGTCCCTAAAACCATCTCAGAATGAATATCCTTTTGGTGGCTTAAATGAACTATCTCACCCGGTTTTACATCTCTTAAGAATTCACCATCAACTGCGTCAATACCACACGACTCTGAGGATACAAAATATATATTTCTTTTAGCTGTTTTTAACTCTCCAATACATAAGGGTTTAAACCCTAAAGGGTCTCTCATAGCATAAATATCTCCCTTAGAAGTTAACAATATTAGAGAATATGAACCATCAAAGAATTTACTTGCTAATCTTAATATTTCTGGCCAATCTTCGGTACCAATGGAAAGTGACGCGATAAACTGAGCAATAACTTCCGTATCAGTATTAGTTACGAATACTCGACCCATATCTTCTAACTTTTTCATGAGTTCAGCGTAATTTGGAATAGTACCATTAAATGCTAACGAAAATTCAATCTCATTATTTTTGAAATGAAATGGTTGAAGATAGTCAAGTGAATCATATTCCTGTGCTCCTGTGGTTGCATATCTATTATGACCGATACCTACATTCCCCCAGAGCTTAGATAATACCTTAGTATTTAGGACTTTTGAAACTAAACCCTTTCTTTTATAGGTGAAGATCTTCCCACCAGTTTCTAATAGAGATATTCCTGTAGCCTCTTGTCCCCTATGCTGTTGAGCAATCAAACCGCTATATAATAATTTTGAGATGGAAAATCCAATATCATTACACGCGACACCAAAAATAGCACAATGTTCATGCGGTTTATCTCTCTGGGATTCACTATTATATTTTTTCGTCATAATATTGTCGGTTTTAGAGAGATAATTTCATTATCTACTTTAACTGCAATTAATTTAAATGATTTATATTTTTTAATAATTGGTGTAATAGAATATTAATAAAATAAAGGAAAAGCTGTTTGAAAATTAGTTCAAAAAATAAATATCTAGCTTTTGCAATATTAGTTGGTGGGAAAAGTATTCGATTTGGAACAGATAAAGGGTTATTTAAACTTCGAGGAAAACTCTTAATAGAATACCAACTAGAGATATTAAGGCAGTTCAATTATGATATTTTTCTTGTAGCTAATTCCAAGCAGCAAGTTCAATCCTATATAGATGAAGTAAATATAAAAGAGATTACCGGTTTTATCATAGATGATTATGATTTTAATTTAGACAAAACTGCACGTTCTCCTATGATTGGGCTCTATTCGGCTTTTAAAGAACTAAAAGAGCTAGCTTATGAAAAATTATTTGCGTTATCATGTGATAATCCACTTATCAAAAAAGAAGTCATTGATTTTTTAATTCAAGAAGCCAGAACATATGATTGTTGTGTCCCACAATGGAAAAATAAATTTATTGAGCCTTTATTTGCTATATATCCCCCTGAAAAAGCTTATCAAACAACTTTAAGCAATATTAAGGCGCGAAAATTTAAATTAACAAATATTTTAAGCCAAGAATGGAAAACGCGATATGTCTCAATAGAAGATTCAATCAAAAAGTTAGACCCACTTCTCTTGTCTTTTAAAAATATAAATAACTTTACTGATATTAAAGAACTTGAAAAACTACTTTACAAATAAATTAAAAAAAAATAAAATAGTTTAATTTTTTAATTTAATCTCGTGGTAAAAATACGCTAATTAATCCTAAAATTCCTCCACCAAGTAAAAGATAAGCTCCTAAACCTACATCTCCAAGATTCACTATGAATGGAAAGATACCCCCGAAATGTTCGCCTATGAAATAGAGAGTAAAAATACCCGTTGTAGGTCCTAATATTGTCGTATAGAAAAGGAGTATGATCATCGCGCCAACGACTAGTGGAAATAGTGAAAAAATAAAAGCTACGCCTCTATTCTTTATGCCTAATAATTGGAGTACACCGGAAGCCAGAAAGACTAAAAATAAGATTGTGAATACATATATAAATATCACATTCCACCCTGTTGCAAGAGCTATTGCGTCAGCATTTCCAAATAAATCAGGTAAATTGGTAATGAACCCTATTCCTGAACCAGCAAATAAACCTGCTACTCCATAAATCGCAAAGACATAAGTACCGAGTAAGGTTAAAATTCCACCCAAAATAATAAAAATTTCTCCAGATTCCAAAATTTAACACCTTTAATTTAAAATCATTAATAGTTATATTTAGATAAATAATTATCGTAACATTATTTTTCTTTCTTTATAATATTATATCTATCTTTCTATATCTTTCATTATAACTATATTACTATATTTATACATAGAAACTTGTTTTTTTAAAAAAAAGAATAAAAAAATATTCTATTTTTTACTTTTTTTGTAATTTTTATAATATAGGCGCTGATGTTTAGAGGTAAATGATTTAAATTCTTGCTCTGCCTTTTCTGAAGATAATATTTCGATTTTACCCTTCTCATTTTGAATTACACAACCTGAATTAAGTAAAAGCTCATAATTTTCCTTCGTTTGTTCTAAGTCGCCCCAGCAGACTAGTTGACAATTTCCACAAGTGAGCTTTGTATCCATTATCATTTTTTGGAGCTTCTCTTTATCATCCCCAAGGGCATTCATAATTTCTTCGGCTCCTTCGAGTTGGTTAACGTCTAATCCAATTTCGGTTCCGTCATCTGGCCATTTAAGAGCATTATTAACCGCAATCGCAAGCAATTTCATAACTTCTTTATCAGTTTCTGGATAAGAATATCTTCCCGGGGACCATGTCGACCATTTACCATTTTTTTCTAATCCAGAAAGCCCTCCGCAGACTATCTTACACCTTTCCAAATTAAGGCGTTTTGAGCAACTAAAAGTAAATCCGCCAATAGTAAGTTCGTCGATCTCATCACTCTCAAACATTCGTAGAGCACATACTTTCTGACATATTTTGCATTTCGTACAAAATAATTCTTCAGGAGGAATAGGATCGCTAGCTCGAAGTTTCGCAGAAGTAACCACACATCCCAATATGATATTTGCTCCATAAACTTTTATACCAATGTTTCCAGACCATCCCACTGAGCCCACTCCTGAACGAGCAGCTATCAATTTTAAGGAAAGTTCGGGTATCATATTGATTTCCCATCCAGGAACGTCTTCTCTATACTTATAATTAGGAAATACAGGTTTAGCGTCAAAACCTTTTTCTTTTAAAAAGTTAGTGGTTTTAATTGCGATTTGAAAGGCTTTGATATTTGTCTCAATATTATCAAGCTCATGACCTCGTCGCCCATTTGGCATATCTTTTCTTAAAAATGCCTTGGTTTTCTCTCGATCCAAGGGAAGAGCAAAACATATTGCAGTTTCTGCATTTTTCATAGGGTATGTTATATCTAAGGTTGATGGACCACCCTCTAGCGATTTTTTAGTCGCAAATCCTATACTTAATACCCCCCAATCATATAAGAAATCTTCAATTTCTTTCTCCAATGGTTCATTATTCATGATATATTCTTTCCTTTTAGATAATAATGTTAAATTTTACACTATATGTTAAGAAATCATTCCAATTATCATTATATCATATAAAATAACTCTGATTCTTATAAAAGCAATTTTTTAATATTTATAATCTTAATCCTATCTAAACCTAAAAATAATAATAAATCTTTATAAAAATAATAGATTTTTACAAGTATTAGAATAAGTACTAAGAATTAGTATTTGTAGAAAAATCAAAAATATACCTATAATCAAGGAAATTTACAATGAAAGATATAATAATAAAAAATGGGTTAGTTTACGATCCTCTCAATAATTTAGATGGCGAAAAAAAGGAAATTCATATCAAAGATGGGAAAGTAGTTGATAAAGTGAATGGTGATGCAAAGATTATTGATGCGTCTGGCATGATTGTTATGCCAGGGGGTGTTGATATTCATTCGCATATCGCTGGCGCAAAAGTGAACACAGGACGAGCATTTCGACCCGAAGATAAACTTCCAGAGTACAATGAAAAGAAAACCAAAGTATCTCGCTCTGGTACAGGATACTCTGTTCCCTCAACTTGGGTGACAGGGTATCGATATGCAAGATTAGGATATACCACTGTAGTGGAACCCGCCTTACCTTTGTTAGAAGCGCGACATACCCATGAAGAGTTCAATGAGATGCCTATCATTGATAAAGCGGCATTTCCTCTCCTTGGAAATAATTGGTTTGTCATGCGATTCATAAAGGATCAAGAATATGATAAATTGGCAGCTTATATCTCATGGGTAATGGATGTTACAAAAGGTTACGCTGTTAAAATCGTGAATCCGGGAGGAGTCGAGAATTGGGCTTGGGGAAAGAACGTGGATTCTCTTGATGACCATGTTCTTCATTTTGATGTAACACCACGTGAGATATTAGAAGGATTAGCGACTGCGAACGAAAAAATAGGATTACCACATACTATTCACGTTCATTGTAATAATTTAGGCCATCCTGGAAATGTAGAGCATACTCTCGCTTCAATGGAGACCGTAGCAAAAATAAAACCCCAAGCTGACAGGGATTCAATCATGCATATTACTCATATGCAATTTAATGCTTATGGGGGAAGCAACTGGAATAATTTTGAGTCGGGAGCATCTAAAATAGCTGAATATTTAAATTCACATAAGCATATCACTACTGACGTTGGACAAGTTATTTTTGGAAAAGCAGCAACCACTACAATGACGGCAGATGGCCCATGGGAATTTGCACTCCATCATCTTGGAGGAATGAGCAGCTGGGGCGCAAAACCAGGAATGAAATGGGTAAATGGGCAAGTAGAAGGCGAATCAGGTTCGGGCATTGTCCCATATTTCTTTAGTCCAAAAGTAGCGGTAAACGCGATTCAATGGGCTATAGGACTTGAATTATTACTATTAACTAAAAATAAATATCAAATATTCTTTACGACTGATCACCCAAATGGCGGTCCTTTTACAGCTTATCCAAAAGCGTTCCGCTGGTTAATGGATAAGAAGACGCGAGATGATTTATTACTCAATCAATGCTCTCAAAAAGCAGTTACGCAAACACATCTGAAGGATATTGATTATGAGTTTACCATAAATGATCTATGCATTGTTACGCGAGCTGGGACTGCAAAGTGTTTAGGAATGAAAGATCGAGGTCATCTAGGGGTTGGTGCGATTGGAGATGTTGCGATATATAATTTAAATCCCGAGAAGATGGATGGCGAAGCTATTGAAAAAGCGTTTACCCTAGCAGCTTATACCATAAAAGATGGTCAAATTGTAGTGAAAGATGGAGAAATCATAGCATCACCAATGGGGACATTATTACAGACAAAAGGTAAAGTTAAAGACAGTGATATGGAAGCTATGCTATACGAAGTGAAAGCCCATTGGAGAGATCACTATAGTATTAACTTTAATAATTACCAAGTCCAAGAAGTTTACGCTCCTAAAGTGAAATTGGTTAATGGAGCCTAATTTTTTTATACTTCTTTTTTTAAATAATATATTGAGTTAGGAACGCAAATCCTTATTTTGAATCTAATCCTTTGAACAATTGATATTCACTCAAACACGTGTTCATTACTTTAAAATAGTAAAAAAGAACTTAAGGTTAATCTCCAGTGAATTGGGGTTTTCTCTTTTCTAAGAAAGCCGTTACACCTTCTTTTGCATCCTTTGATTGAGAATTGATGGCATATCCTAGTTGCTCGAACTGAAGTCCCAAATTTAATGGCGCCTGGGTTCCATAATCGATAGCTTTTTTAATGACAAACAGACTTTTGGTTGGTGCGTTGCCAATCCAGGATGCTTTTTCATGAACAAATTCTTCAAAATCATCATCATTAACGAGAAACGAGATTAGCCCCCAATTATACATCTCTTCGGCGGTATAATGCTCACCAAAAAAAATCATTCTCTTAACTCTTATCTTACCGATATTTCGTATTAACCTCTGGGTTCCTCCATTAAAAGGGGCTATCCCTCTATTAATTTCAGGGAAACCAAATATTGAGCGTCTTGAAGCAATAATAATATCACAAACTAGCACTAACTCAAAACCTCCACCTAGTGCATATCCATCTACGGCAGCGATGATTGGCTTTGGAAATCGCTCTATTATGTCATAATACTTATGTCTTATATACATAGCATGGCTTTGATCCATTAAGTTCTTAGGATCAATATCTGGATGACCACGAGTAGATAAGTCAGCTCCAGCAGAAAATGCTGGCTTTTTTGTAAAGTCTTTTGTTCCTCTTAAAATGACACACCTAATAGATTTATTTAAGACCATATTCTCAAGAGCATTCGCAATTTCACTTAATGTATCCGTTGCAAGAGCATTTAGTTTATCCGGCCTGTTTATTGAGATAATGACATAATAATTATCTTTTTTTTCCTCAATTTTAATATGTTCAAATTGTGGTTTAGACATATTTTTTTCACCTATTTATATGTAATTTAACTATCTTAGATTTATAGCTAATATAGAATATTGATTTGTAGATTTTTAAATACTTATGCTTAGACATTAGGCAATTGACTGAAATTAAAATTACAAAAATGCTTGAAATAACATTATTTAAGGTTAGTTTTTCCTATGAATCGCATTGATTTATTCTAAAAGTAAATGAATAGTATTTTGTGTACGTTGAGATTGATAAGCCGCCAAATCTACTTCCAAACCTGCTTTCCCATCATGTATCTTCTATCCGCATCTTATTTTCAAATTGATGCCAAACTTTAAATTTTAAAGTCTCTTTTTTATGGATTAAGCTTTTCATCATCAAAATTTATCTAATATCATGCGAATTTTAAAAGAAAAAAGGGAGTTTAAGTCTTCACTCGAAGAACTGCTTAAAAATGTAATGGATGATGTGAAAGGAATTAAAGCAGCTCAAATATCTGCTGATACGGGTCAAGCACTTGCCTCTGTTTTACCTTCTAGTGTAGATGAAATGCGTTTTGCTGCTGTCACTGCTGCTTTATGTTCTCTAAGTGAAAGAGCTATTACTGAGATGGGTTTAGGTGATTTTGAACAAGCTTATGTCAAGGGTAAAAAGGGATATTTGTTAATATTACATGCAGGAGAAGATCAGGTACTTACCGTCTCGACAACAAACGAGATTCAACTTGCACCAATTTTATTTAAGCATTATAAGCGCTTTGAAGATGATGATGAAAATCTAATAAGTAGTGAAGCACCACTTTAATTTATTCTATACCAATCTCTTTTGGTGTAAGATTGTGAAATTTTTGAATATTTGGGATTGATCTTATACTAAAAAAGTGATATTTAACTCTCTGGAGTAAATTGAGTTTCTTCGGGAAATCAGATTTGTCATTTGATATTGTTTGCTGTCTAAAGTTTTCTGTAAAACCTCCAAACTTAAAAATCCTTCTAAAAAGTAAAAATAAATACACTATTTTTAAGTAGTTTATTTCTAGTGGAGTAATTTGGCTTTTGAATAGAAGGTATGCTTTGAATAGGATAGTTTTATCTTTCCAGTGCACTTTAAAATGAGAATTCGAATTAAAGGTATAGAAATAATAAATCTTCTTTGGTAAGATATTTTGTTCGACATTTCTTAGAGCAAAAAAAAGAATTTTACCGGTATTGAGATGATCCGGATGAGGGTCAAGAGTATACCACGGGTCTGGAGCAAGGATAATATCTGGCTTTTTATCTCTGATTATAGCAGAGATTCGATCTATTGCCTTTATATCTACTGGAAGATGACCATCGATATAATTTAATCTAATTAACTCAGGAACATTAGTTGTATATGTAGTAAATAACTGATTAACCTTCATTAACTCATGAAATCTAATTTTACTTAATCTGGCTCCTTTAAATTCAATTTCATGGGTTCCAAATTCGCTATTGGTCATTATAACCTCAATAACATTATATCCCAAGCTCAAGGATCGTATATAGAAGAAGGGAACTCCAAATTCAATATCATCAATATGAGGAGAAAGGATGAGGATGGTAGGTTTCTTATTATTAAATTTCATGTAAATCAATTCTTCTCCTAATTTTTATTACAAAAAGGGGATATGTTACTTGATTTTGTTATCTTCAATATCTATACCAAGTTCTCGCAGCTTATCCCTAATTGTATCACTTAGATCAAATATTTTCTTTTTACGAAGTTGCTCTCTTGTGTTTTGTAGTAACTCTATTAATGCTTTTATTAAATTTTCATCTTCGCCAATAGAAATAGCTGATAATTGGGACATTATGAAATCTATATTAGGAAATATACCGAATATAGCTTCAATATCATCAATAAATTGAAAGAAGCTATCCTTAAACTTCTGATTTATTGGTTTAGCTTCTTGGAGAAACGTCCTATTTATTTGTCTAAATAAAGTTAATAACTCTGCGATAGCTTTAGGTGTATCAAAATCATTGTCTAATGCTTTTATAATGTAAGTTCTCGCTTTTGAAATCTCTGTAATTAATTCTTCACTTTCTTTAGAACCTTTAGAAGATGGTTTTATATCATGAACTTGTTTAATTGTGTTTATAAGTCTATTGTATGTCTTTTTAGATTGCTCCATATTTTCTAAAGAGTAATTTATAGAACTTCGATAATGGCTTGAGAGTAAGAACCATCTAATTACCATAGGATCATATTCTTTAAGAATTTCAGAGATAAGAAAATAATTCCCTAGACTTTTTGACATTTTCTCATCGTTCACATTTATAAACCCGTTATGGATAAAGTAATGAGCAAAAGGTTTACCTGAATATGATTCTGATTGAGCAATTTCATTTCTATGATGGGGAAATTTTAAATCTTGTCCTCCTCCGTGAATATCTATAGTCTCCCCAAGCAAATTCAGAACCATTGCTGAGCATTCAATATGCCACCCTGGCCTTCCTTTCCCCCAGGGGCTTTCCCAATAAGGTTCTCCTTCTTTCATTTTTTTCCAGAGCGCAAAATCTCGAGAATCATGTTTATCTTCACCGTATGCAGTATCTTGATCGGTCGAATAGTCATCATCTTCATCAGCATCTTTATCTTTAACATTTTGCATAATTGAGTCATATCGTGGAAAGCTTTTAACTGAAAAATAGACTGAACCTCCTTGCTCATATGCATGATTATCTTGAATGAGTTTCTTGATAAAATTGATTATAAAAGGAATCACTTCCGTTGCTTTCGGATTTTTCGTATCTTTTAAAATATTTAAAACGTTCATCATATCTTCGTACTCTTTGATATATTTTTTGCTAATGGTCTGATAATCTAAGTTTAATTCCTTAGAACGCTTAATTATTTTATCATCGATATCTGTGTAATTCTTAACAACTATTACCTTTAAATTCTTATACTTAAAATACCTATGAATGATATCTAAAGCTATAGCGGACTTCATATGTCCCAAATGCGGACTTTCATAGACTGTGGGACCACACCAATAAATTTTAACTTCCATTGGATCAATGGACCTAAATTCTTCCTTCTGAAATGTTAAACTATTGTATATCTGCATTATTTATCACTTGATCGGCTTTAAAAGCCAGTAAAGGGATTTGCACCCTTGAATAACGGCTCTGCAGGCCGCCTCCTTAACTATTACCGTCAGATTTGTTTGAGATCTAACCTCGGATATACTGGCATTGATATAGACCAATTCAGCAGATTTATGCTTCTAAAGGCATACTCTGCTCAATGACATGTATATATTGAACATAATAAAAGTTTATTCATAGTGTAAGAAATTTTATGATACATGTTGATGATCTACTTTTATGTTGTAAGATTTATAACTTTGTTTCATAATTTTTGATTACCTAAAAACTTGATCTATATGTATCTAACTAATCCATTTTTACAGTATTGAAGATCTTAAATCTAATAATATTCAAATAGAGATTCATTAAAAAGAGAAAAGAATATATAAAAAAATTATTCTTTAATACATTTACCACAACAGAATCCACCTGTTGTATTTTCACACTTGCCAAAATCAAAATCAAATGGCAAAACGAAATCTTTTACCACGTCAGTTACAATATTCATATATACATTTGAAACATTTGGATTTTTCCTAAAGTGACAATTAATAATATTATCAAGATGTTCTAATTTAGTGCTTGCTATAAAAACACTAACATTTGAATCTCCGCTTAATCGAAAAGCGTTTAACATATAAGGACATTTTTTTACTAATTCAATGATTTCTTTTGGGTTTAAAGTTTGAATTTCTACCCGAGCAAGAATAAGATCCATTGTTTTTACATTAATTCCTGCTTGAAATTTTAAAACCCCCGAATCTTCAAGTTTCCGAATTCTCATACCGATTGTTGGTTGGCTTCTATTAACTCTCTTTGCTATTTCAGTATGAGTAAGGGTGGGTTCCTTCTGAATTAGTTCAATAATATTTTTATCAATCTCATCAATTTCAAAGACTTTACTTTCCATGGTTATAACCTTTAAATTTTGTAATAATATCTTATTGGAATATTATATTTCATTATTCATTATTAACGATATGCCGATATTTAAATATTTTCATATAGCGAATGTTCATTCACAATTTAATAAGAACACGTCTCTTTTAGCGAAAAAATAGATTATCTATAATTAATTAGACAAATCTTTAATAATCAAAAATTTCCATTTTATAAATAATATTGATTTATAACGGTATAACCATATATAATATTAGAAAAAATTGAACATCATTTATGAGCGACATTAATAGTTATATCAGCGATTTTTTGAAAGCACTTTCAGATCAAACTCGATTAGATATATTGTTCTTATTACAAAAAGAGGGAAGAACATCTAATGATCTTCAAAATATTTTGCAAAAATCGCAATCCACTATCTCTCAACACCTGAAAATTCTACTAAGTAATAATTTAATTATCTTTGAGAAAAAAGACAAGGAGAATTGTTATAATATCAAAGATTTGGATACCTCCAATTTTCTTTCGCAGATAAATTCTTTTGTAATCAAGAAAAATAAGGAAAAGTTAGTAGATTTTATAGATTCAGATGTAAAAGATGTTCTACCATAAAATTTCATAAAATTGCTGAATAAATTATCACGGAGTTAGGTCATATACATGGAAAAGGACATATCTAATGTAAACAATATAAAAAAGATTCTTATCATGGGTTTAGATAAGAGTGGTAAAACTTCCATTGTTTTATGTTTGAAAGGAATAAAGAATTTAATGTCATTTTATTCTTTAAATCCGACAAGAGGGATAAAAAGAGAAATCTTTACTGTCTTTGGATCCGAATTTAATGTCTGGGATTTCGGAGGGCAGGAGCAATTTCGAAAAGATTATTCAATTGATTTTAAAAAAAATATTGTAGGGACTAATAAAATTATTTTTGTAATTGATATCCAAGATACTGCTAGATATAGTTTGGCATTACAATATTTAGTAGAAGTAGTTGACTTATTACAAAAAAGCAATCAAAATGTTGATTTCTCAATATTTTTACATAAATATGACCCTGATATTGACACTGTAAATAGCAATTTTGATTCAAAAGAAGCGGAGGAATACATCAAACAAATTAAAGAAGCACTCCCTTTAAATTTTAATTATGAACTTGCTAAGACGTGTATTTTTACTATATTCCAAAAAACAAACATTAATTAACAATATACACTATTTTTATGAAGAATGTTGAATTGAATGGAAAAATTAATAACAAATCATGTTTAATCGTCCAAATATAGATCAATCCTCATATATGAGGTTTGGCATTATTGAATATCTTATTTTAAGTGGACTATTATTCTTGATGTATCTCTCAAGCTTATACAATTATTTATTATTTCATACCATAGCTGAACTTTCTGCCATTATTATAAGTGTGGGCATTTTTGTTGTCGGATGGAATTCAAGAATATACATCAAAAATTCCTTTTATTTGGTGGTGGGATTATCATTTTTATTCATTGCTGTTATCGATTTAATTCATACCTTGGCGTATACAGGGTTGAATATATTTGTTGGTTTTGATTCAAATTTACCCACCTCTTTATGGATTTTGGCAAGATATTGGCAATCAATTTCTTTTGTGGTGGCTTTAATTTTATTCAATAAGAAAGTTAACTTTTACTATTTAACTGTTGCACAAATTATTCTTGTAACGCTATTTCTTACTTTGATATTTCAAGGTTTATTTCCTATATGTTATATTGAGGAAATTGAACAGTTAACTCCGTTCAAAATAATTAGTGAATATGTTATTGATTCAATTTTTATCATCTCATTTATTTGGATGTATAAGCTAAGGAACGAATTTGATCGAAAGGTTTTTACTTTTATCATTATTTCTATTATTTTTATGATTTTTTCAGAACTAGCATTTACGCTTTATACTGATGTCTATGGGTTAGCTAATTTAGTTGGACATCTTTTCAAGATTATCGCATTTTATCATATCTACAAAGCGATAATTAAAATTGGCATAAAAGAACCATACAATTCACTTTTTAGAAAGATAAAGTTAAATGAAAATGAGTTAACAAAAAAAGCTGCTGAACTTGAAATTGTAAATGTCGATTTTAATCAAATTTTTGAAGCCTCTCTGCCCCTTCGTATCATCGATAAGGAATGCAATATAATTAGAGTAAATGATACATATTGTGCTTTATTCAATATAAAAAGAGAAGACATCCTTGGAAAGAAATGTTATGATTGCTCTCCAGTAAGTTATTGTAACTCTGAAATGTGTTCTATGAAGCAAGTACTTTCTGGAACAAGAAATTATGAGTACGTTGCGGAGCAAGCATTAGATACTAATAAAAAACGAGTATTTATTGTACACTCTGTTCCGTATTTAAACGTTAGAGGTGATTTTCTAGGAATAATACAGAATTTTACAGATATTACCCAACGCAGAGAGGCTCAAGAAAAGCTTGAGATATCAGAATATCGTTATCGTACTACTTTTGAACAATCACCCGACGGTATTATCATCTTTGACCCTGATACTGCAAAAGCTTATGAGTTCAATAATGCAATATGCAAAATGTTGGGATATACAAGGGAAGAATTTTCGAAATTAAACGTAAATGATTATGACATAAACGAATCTGCCGCTGAGACAAGAATGCATATTAATAAAATATTGAGAGAGGGCAGTGATACATTTGAAACAAAATTTAAAACTAAAACTGGAGAAATAAAGGATGTCAGTGTATTAACAAATATCATGGAGCTCTCAGGAAAGAAATATTTCCAATCAATATGTAGAGACATCACTGAAAGGAAAAGAGCGGAAGAAAAAATAGAAGATATGGCAAGATTTCCTTTAGAAAACCCTAATCCCGTTTTAAGAGTAAACGAAAAGTACGTTTTATTAGCTAATAATGCAAGTCAAGAGCTTTTTAATATTGGAGAGGCTAGTCTGCTTCCTGAACTATTAAGAGAACCAATTAAGCAGTGCTTTTTAGAACTACAAAATAATGAAGCGGAATTACACATAAAAAATGAGTTTTATACTTTTTTCTTTATATTGAATGAAAAAAAACGATATGTAAATATATATGGTTTAAATATTACTGAACGATTAAAAGCGAAACGACGATTAGAAAGATTTGTATCGACCGTTTCTCATGAACTACGCAATCCTATTTCGGTTCTGGTAACTTCAATCGATTTTCTAGAAAATCACGCTGAGAAAGTAACGCAGGATATAGAAAAGAAATTAAAAGAAGGAATGACAAAGAATATTCATCTACTAAAAGATTTAGTGGATGATATCTTAATGCTTTCGCGGATTGATGACCGAAAAATAGTTTTAGAATGGAAAGAATTGAAACCTTACGATCTTATCCAGGAAATCCTAGTTCTCATGGAACCTATTGGTAATATGAAAAATATAACTTTTAATGTAAAAATTGATCCTAATCTCATCCTTTATGCCGATGCTAAACGGTTAGATCAAATATTTCGTATATTTATAGATAATGCGATAAAATATTCAGCAAAAAATAGTATAATAGAAATTGAGACAATTGATCAGTATAAGGGTATTTATAATGAAGAAGGATTAGATGGTATTTTATTTAAAATTCAAGATCATGGGATTGGAGTTTCAAAAGACGATTTAAACCATTTATTTGAACGGTTCTTTAGATCTGATAAAGTAAGTGATATCCCTGGAACAGGACTTGGATTGAGTATTGCAAAAGAATTAATCGAACTTCATAAAGGTTCTGTGTATGTTGAAAGTGAATTAATGAAAGGTACAACTTTTTATATTTTCATCCCCAGAATCAAAAGTTTATAAATATTATATGTATAGAATAATATGTATAGGCAATCGACAAAATGAAAAATAATGATTTAAATATGCAAGCAGAGATTCTTGTTGTCGAAGATAATACGGATTTATTATTTAATATTGAACTGATATTAAAAAGTAATAAATATAATGTTTTAACTGCAAAAAATGGAAAAGAAGCATTAAAATTACTTTCTAAGTTAGATCACCTTCCAGATATTATTATAAGTGATATAATGATGCCTGAGTTAGATGGATATGAATTCTTTAAAGAGATATCAATTGACCCCCGATGGAATAGCATTCCATTTATCTTTCTTTCTGCTAAGAGCTCCCAAAAGGATATTAGATTGGGTAAATTATTAGGTGCCGATGATTATATTACAAAACCATTTGAAGAGAAAGATCTATTAGCGGTGATTTCTGGTAAAATTGCAAGAATAAATAGGTCAAAATTACTAAATAATGAATTGGAAAAAATAATTGCACCAATTGGTTCTGAGTTGGTATCCCCTTTAAATGAAAATGCAAATAGAGCGCTCTACATTTTAATTGCTTTCTGGGATGACAGATACGGACCTAAAGTTATCGATTTTTATCCTCCAAATAAACAAATAGCAATTTCAATTGATGATCTTGTTAATCAATTATTCTCAGCCTCTTTACCCATATATGGGCATGGTAAAATAACTAAATCAGAAGATATATTGTTAAATTTAAAAAATTTAAAAACAGATGCATATTTACTCTTTGATTCATATCCCGATCAAGGGGAGCGATTTGGTGAAAAACAATATATGATAGCTATATTAGCACCAAAGATCAATTTCTTCCATTCCTTGGAAATCAAAAAACTCTTTTATATGCTATCGAAAATTATTAAAGAGAAAGGTAAATGGGACTTAAAGGATAATTGGAATACGGTTTATAAAATTTTAAAATCAAAAGTAACTGTTCTTAAATAATTTCTTAAAAAGTATAGAGTTCTGTTGATAAATATCGCTCTCCAGTGTCACATACAATAAAAACTAGATTCTCATCCACATCAAATTTTTTAGCAACAACGTTTAAAGTGGCCCATGCTATTGCTCCAGTACTTATCCCTGCAAATATCCCTTCTTGTTTTGCTAATTTCCTAGCAGTATTTATTGCGTCTTGATATGTCACTTGAATAACTTGATCATAAATCGCGGTATTGAGTATTTCAGGAATAAATCCTGCGCCAATTCCTTGAAGTTTGTGTGGTCCAGGAGAACCTCCTGATAATACAGGTGAATCCTTGGGTTCAACAGCGTACACTTTTAATCTAGATCCCACTCGATCTTTTAAAACTTCACCAACACCAGTGATCGTACCACCAGTACCCACTCCCGCAATAAATGCATCTATTCGACCATCTAAGTCATTAAATATTTCTTTTGCTGTAGTTCTTCTATGGATATCAGGATTAGCCTTGTTTTTAAATTGTTGTGGAATAAAAATATTGTCATCTTTTTCCGCAAGTTCTTCGGCTTTTTTAATCGCAGCTTTCATTCCTCCTTCATTGGGGGTAAGTAGCACTTCTGCCCCATAAGCTTTTAGAATTTGAACCCTTTCAATAGAAACTCCTTCAGGCATTACCAATATCAATTTATAACCTTTTGAAGCACAGACTAATGCTAAACCTATCCCAGTATTCCCAGAAGTTGGTTCAACAATAGTACTATTCAAATTAATCATACCTTCTTCTTCTGCGGATAGGATCATGTTCATTCCTATTCTGTCCTTAATACTGCCCCCAGGATTGAAATATTCTATTTTTCCAAATATATTTGGCTTTAATCCTTTTGTAATCCGATTTAATTTTACTAAAGGAGTTTTTCCTATTGTATCTATTATACTATTATAATAATTAACCATCTAATCCACCTATTTTAACCTTCTTGAACATTCTTTAAATTCCACCTCCATATTCACCATAAAAGATCTCTATATCTTCTTGCTTCTTTTCAGAATCTTTTAAAAAATGCTTTTCCAACTCTCGGATTCTCTTGTCCAGGCTAGAGACCGCCATGGAAATAGGATCTGGCAAATCACCATGTCTTAAATCTATTTTCTGAACTTTCTCATGGACTTTTTCAACTATTTTACCTGGAACTCCTACAACAACACAATTAGGCGGGACATCATTAATTACCACAGAATTTGCTCCGATTCTCACATTATCGCCAATCGCAACTGGTCCCAATATTTTTGCACCACTTCCTGCAACTACGTTATCACCTAAGGTAGGATGCCTTTTTCCCCTGTTTAAGCTGGTTCCTCCAAGGACTACGCCAGAATAGAAAGTGCAATTATTACCAATTTCCGCAGTCTCTCCAATTACTACTCCTGCACCATGATCTATGAAAAAATCACTCCCAATAACAGCTCCTGGATGGATATCGATAGCAGTTAACTCTCGTGCAATGTCTGAAATATAGCGGGGGATATAGGGCATATGCAATCTCCAAAAGAAGTGAGCAATTCGATACAATAAAACTGCCTTTATACCCGGGTAACTAGTTAAAATTTCTATAAGAGAACGAGCTGCAGGATCTTTTTTAAAAGCCGCGTTTACATCAGAAACAAAGAAATCTAATATACTCTGTAAATCCGTATCAATTTGATTTTGATCAAGGTCATGTGTTTTAAAATCTAATTTTAATATACATTCTGCGCATTCACTAGCTGTATTTTCAGATTTTGCGCCTAATCTTTTACTACAACTCAAACATTTAAGAAAATCATCGATTTCCATACTAATATGTGTACCCTTTTTTTTAATAAAAACATATTTAATTATTAACTAAAGATAGTATAATCAAAAAATTTCAGATTATATTTCATAAATATATGCTTAGTAGAATGAAATAATACTCCAATAGATTTTTAATTAAATAAAGCAAGTTAATAAAAAATTATGGCAGTTGATTGGGACCAGATTAGGAGGGACTTTTTCCCCGCGCTTAATTCGCATACTTATATTATGGCAGCTTCAGCTTCTCCTATGAATTTTAAAGCATATGAAGGAGGATTACATTATTTAAAAACCATGCTTGAACATGGAGATATGTATTATGAAAAATTTAAGGAAGATGTTGATTTAAATCGAGAAATAATAGCAAGATATATCAATGCAAAACCAGAAGAAATAGCTTTTCTTCCTAATGTATCTTCATGTATGAACGTAGTAGCACGTATATTAGAAAAAGGGGAATTTATATACCCATCGATTGAATTTCCCGCATCGGTGCATATCTTTAAAAAGCTTGGTTTTCCCGGCATAAAAATTACACATACCAATAATAAATTCCTTCTAAATAATATCAGTGAAGCAAAATCTATAAATACTAAAATCTTAATTCATAGCCATGTGCAATCTTTAACGGGATTTCGACAAGATTTAGGAAAATTAGGTATTTTCTGTCAAAAAAATCATATAATAAGTATAATAAACACAACACAATCGTTTGGAGCATTCGAGATCGATGTTAAAGAAGATAATATCGACATTATGGTGAGTAATACCCTCAAATGGGTTGGTTGTGGTTATGGCGCGGGAATATTATATATTAATCAAAAATTCTTCAAAGAAAAGGAAATTCCTTTTACTGGATGGTTAAGTGTTAACGATCCCTTTTCGATGGATAATGATAATGTGAAAGTGATAAATTATCCACGATATATGGATACATTTGGAGGATGTCCAAATTACGGCGCACTTCTCGCATTGAAAGGAAGTTTTGATTTGATAAAAGAACAAATCGGCGGAGGTAATATCAAAAAAGGAATTAGTTCTATCCAAGCGAGAATCATCTCATTAACAGATTCATTTATTGAAAAGATAAAGGATTTTAATGTTACAATCATTACCCCTTTAGAAAAGGAATTCAGATCGGGTATAATTACCCTTGAACATGAGAAAGCAGATAAAATCTATGACTTTCTTGTTAAAAATAACATTTATGTAACTTTAAAAAGATATCCTAATGCTACTAAAAATACACTTTTACGATTTTCTTTTAATTATTATAATAACGAAAACGATATCGAAAAAGTGATTTCAGCCTTCAAAAAATTCGAATTCTAATATCATTATAGATGACTTTATAGTATCAATAAACTTTTGATAAAGTTTTAGAATATAACCTATAATTTAAAGGAAGTTTTATTATTTAGTATTAAAATAAAATGGATACTTAGACAATTTCTAAATAATGTGAGTAAAACATGGATTTTGGTTATGCTGGAAAAATACTCAGGATAAACCTTAGTAATGAAACTTCTAAAATTGAACCCTTAGATGATCTTTTTCTCCGTAGATATATTGGAGGTCAAGGATTTATTTCATACTATCTTTTAAAAGAAATTGACCCCGGAATCGAAGCGTTGAGTCCTAAAAATCATTTGATATTCGCAACGGGACCTTTGACAGGAACTCATATTCCAGGATCTGGTAGAAATGCTGTTGGCGCAAAATCTCCATTAACGGGCGGGTTTGGAGAATCTGAAGTAGGAGGGTATTGGGGCGCGGAATTAAAGCATGCGGGATATGATGGAATTATTATTGAAGGTAAAGCAAAAGATCCAGTTTATCTATGGATAAAAGATGATGATATACAAATAAGGGATGCTAATAATCTATGGGGTAAAGATACAGGGACAACTCAACAAATGCTTAAAAAAGAATTAGATGATAA
>CAYUTF010000063.1:0-19861 GCA_964447495.1 uncultured archaeon | reverse complement strand
TTTAATATTATATAGTTTTGCATTTATTATTCGAATTAGATATGAAAAAAGAAAAAAATGGTGAATTTAATGATACTTAAGAGTAAAAATAAATATAAACAAGAAATTGAAAACAATCAGAATCTTAAGGATGATCCAAACGAATATGTAATTGAATGTAGAAAATTAAATCTATGGTATGATGATGTTCAGGCTTTAAAAGATATTAATATGAAATATAGGAAAAATAAGGTGACAGCTATTATCGGTCCATCTGGATGTGGTAAAAGTACTCTAATTCGTTGTTTCAATCGAATGAACGATGTCATTGAGAGTTGTAAAATTGAAGGCGAAGTTTTATTTAATGGTAAGAATCTCTATGATAGTAATGCTGATATTAGATTAAACCGAAAGAAAATAGGTATGATTTTTCAAAAACCTAATCCCTTTCCAATGTCAGTTTTTGATAATATAACATATGGTCCAAAGATTCATAAAATTGAAGAAGATGAGGTCTTGGAAGAAATAGCTGAGAAAAGTCTTAAAAAAGCAGTATTATGGGATGAGGTAAAAGATAGATTGCATGATTCCGCAATGGGATTATCTGGTGGTCAGCAACAACGTTTGTGTATTGCTAGAGCATTAGCAGTGGAGCCAGAAGTTTTATTAATGGATGAACCTACTGCATCTCTTGATCCGATTGCAACTCAAAAAATTGAAGATTTAATTCTCCAATTGAAAGAAGAATGGACGGTGATAATCGTTACCCATAATATGCAACAAGCAGCCCGAATATCAGATTATACTGCTTTCATGTATCTAGGGGAAATGATTGAATACGGAGAAACAACTCAAATTTTTGAAAATCCTCAAGAAAAGTTAATGGAAAATTATATAACGGGACGATTTGGATAGGTGAATTAAAATGGCAAAAGAAATGCACAAAGAGTTAGATGTTCTTAAAAATGAAGTTTCTCAAATGGGAAAGCTCGCATTAAATATGTTAAATGATTCTATTGAATCCCTATATAATCAAGATTTAGACCTTGCGTCGAATGTATTAGACAGGAAGGAAACGCTAAAACAATTTGATTATCAGATTGAAGAGAAAGCACTTAAACTTATTATGCTTTACCAACCGATGGCAATAGATCTTAGAACTCTTGCAGCAATATTAAAGATCATTACCTATTTACACCGAATTGGAAGATATGGAAAAGATATAGCAGATGTTGTGGAAAAACATTTATCTGAAAAGCCAATTGCACTAAATCTTGTTAATTTACGTCATATTTATGAACATGTCCAATCAATGATAGAAGATGCGCTAAATGCATTTGAAAAGAAAAATATCTCTTTAATTAATGATTTTAAATCGAGAGATGATGAAGTGGATGAACTAAGATGGGCTATTTTTCGTGAATGTATAACTTATATGATAGAAGATCCAAAATTCATAACTGAATGTGCTCATTATATGATGTTTGCCCGTTACCTCGAAAGATGTGGAGATCATGCCTGTAAAATAGCTGAAAAAGTACATTATATGGTTACGGGAAAGCATATTGAAATAAGCTAATCTTATTTCATAATAATTTTTAGAGGTAATTATTATAGCTAAAAAGAAAATTCTTATTCTGTGTACTCATAATTCTGCTCGTTCTCAAATGGCAGAAGGACTCATAAATGAATTATATAATGATAAATTTGATGCGTATAGTGCAGGTACAGAAGTTTCAGAAGTCAGATCAGAAGCCATCAAAGTGTTAAAAGAAATAGGAATTGATATTTCTGATCATTATTCAAAACATTTAAAGGATTTTTATGGTATTAAATTTGATTTAGTTATAACTGTATGTGACAATGCAAAAAAAATATGTCCTGTATTTCCCGGTGCTAAAAAAATGATTCATAAGGGCTTTCCAGATCCTTCTGCTTTCCAAGGAACTAAAGAAGAAAAACTAGCGGTGTTTAGAGAATTAAGAGACCAAATTTATAGCTGGATAAAAGAAGATTTAATTCCTAATGAAGGTTCTTAGGAAATATAATTGCCTATTAATTGCATTTCTATAGCTTGACCCAACTCAAAAATTGGTAATAATCTAAATTTAAATCTTTAGATTCGACCATTAGTATTATTCTTATGACTAACTATTGGAATTAATAAGAAATGATAAATTTTTATATTCCTTTTTTAGATAAGGTCAAAATTATAGATTTATATAATATTATATCTTTTCGATGTAAATGTCAAGATTATTAGCAAAGTCTATTTAAATTAAGAAATTTTTACATTCTAATAACATAAACAAAATATTTCAAAGAAGAATATGATTCACACCTCAGAGATCTTAGACTTAGCCGCTCAACATGGTACACCATTAATAATAATAGATCATACCATTTTAAAGAAAAATTTTGATACGTTTCGTAAAAATTTACCCCTGGTGAAACCATATTACGCCATCAAAGCCAATCCTGAAATAGAAATAATAAAAACCTTTTATAAATTAGGATCTGGATTCGATGTTGCATCATGGGAAGAATTTAATTTAGTATATGATAATATTAATGGAAGTAAAAAAGACAAGGATGCTTTCATCAATTCAAATGTCATTTATGCTAATTCTGTGAAAAGAATTGAATCATTGAAACATCTAGCTGAATATTCTCTTCGTATGACATATGATAATCACTATGAAGTAGAAAAGATTGCTAAGTATTGTAAAAATGCGGGATTAATATTAAGAGTTGATGTTCCTAATTTAAGATCTGTGGTAGAATTATCTACAAAATTTGGAGCAAACCCAAAAATATGTATAGATTTAATCAAATTTGCCGAAAAATTTGGGTATAACGTTCAGGGTCTGAGCTTTCATGTTGGAAGTCAATGTAGTAATTTTGATAATTATGTTCAAGCTTTTGAAATAACGCACGATATCTTTGAACAAGCTAAAGAAATTGGACATGAAGTAAAGATATTAGATATAGGAGGAGGCTTTCCCGTTCCCTATGAAAAAAATATTCCCAGTTTTGAAAGTTTAGCGGAAATAATCAATGAAAAAATTGCGCAATATTTCGATGACCCCTCTATTGAAATAATTGCTGAACCAGGTCGATTTTTAGTCGCAACTGCAGCTGTTTCTGTTGTGGAAATTAATGGAAAAGCCTTAAGAGATAATAAAATATTCTATTATGTGAATGATGGTGTATATAATACCTTTTCAGGAGTAATCTTTGATCATATTCAATATCATTTTAAGTCATTCAAAGAGGGTGAATTAAAAGAAAGCGCTGTGGTTGGTCCGACATGTGATGCTTTAGACAAAATTTCTATGAACGAACAATTACCCGAATTGGATATTGGTGATTTATTGTATTCTGAAAATACAGGTGCATACACAAACGCATCCGCTACTCATTTTAACGGGTTTCCTCCTGCAAAAATTGTTCATATTCACTCCTAAAAAAGATATTTTCTTTAATTATTCGATTTTCAGATATGTTTATAAACATGAACTGTCTCTTTTTTTTTATTAATCTTAAAAAGAAATAATCCTTTTAAAATGGGCAAAGAATATTATACATGTCCCCGCTGTAATAGGAAATTGGTAATAGATTTAGGGGATATTATCGAGTGTTCTCATTGTCATGAAGAATTTAGTAAAAAAGATATAGAACGTTTTGAAAAAGACCAAATTTTATCGCTCTCAGAAAAAAAAGATTTTATTAGAATTTTCTCAGAAGATATAGAAGACGCTCGTTAAATTATGCTTTTTTTTGTAAAATTATTTTACTTAATTATCTTCAGTATTAATTCTTTTTAATACAGGATATCTCCTACCAATTCCAAACGCACTTTCACTAACTTTTATCGTTTGAACGAGTTGTCGACGTTTATACTCTGAAGTCAAATATAATTTCTCCACTTTCTTTATGGTTTTAATATCAATTCCTTGCTTTATTAAATGTTCAAAATCAGATCCAATTCCATTTGTAGTAATTGCCTCTAAAATTCGATCTAATATTTCATATGGAGGAAGTGAATCAATATCTTTTTGATTTTCGCGCAATTCAGCCGTAGGTGCTTTCTTTATAATATTATCTGGTATAATCTCTTTCTCTTTGTTTATATATTTGCATATATCATAGATTTGAACTTTTAATAAATCTCCAGGCACATTTTTTCCTCCATTGGTGTCTCCATAGAGTGTGCAGTATCCTACACCTAACTCTGATTTATTTCCCGTCGAGATTAGCAACCAATCAAATTTGTTTGAATAATACATTAGGATGGTAGCTCTTATTCGTGATTGCAAATTTTCATCTGCAATATCAAAAGGCACGTGACCAATATGTTTCTCTATCGATTTTTCATACTTTTCAAATAAATCATCAATAGGGTGCACAATATAATTAATCTTCAAATTCTTACATAATTTTTCAGCATCATTGTTGCTTTCTTGAGATGTAAACCGAGTAGGCATCATAATGGCAGTTACTTTTTTAGGACCTAAGGCTTTTGCACATACATATGCGGTAAATGCTGAATCTACTCCCCCACTTAATCCTAGAACGACCCCCTTAAAGATATTACTTTTATAATAATAATCATGCAAATTGAGCTTCAAGGCTTTTAAGACATCTTCCTTCCAGTCAGATTTTTCATCTAGGTTTCCTGAAAGTTTTTGGTTCAGCACGATTAAATCCAATACATCAACACTTTCCCCAAAAGATTTTGACTTGAAGGTGATTTGCCCAAATTCATTCACCACAAAACTCTGACCATCATAGACGATTTCATCCAATCCACCGACCATATTTAAGTATACAATTGGTAGAGATAACTCTTTTGCCTTTCTGCAAATTATACGCTTTCTTAACTCAAACTTATGGATATGATAAGGAGAAGCATTAATTACAATTAAAATCTCAGCTCCGTTTTCTTTTAGCTTTTGTGCAACTTTTATCTCATAGTTATCATCCCAGATATCCTCGCAAATAAGAATCCCTATATTAAAACCCTTAATTTTTACGGGATCAAATTTATTCTCAAAGGTAAAATATCTTCTTTCATTAAAAACATCATAATCAGGTAATAGACGTTTATTTACAACAGCTTTAATTTCTTTGTCTTGAATAATTAGAGCAGAATTATAGAAAGGATGTAATTTATCTTCAATTTTGGGTGATTCTGTAAATGTACCCAAAATGATAGCTGTTTCTGATGAAAATTCTCGGATTTTTTCAATATACTCTTGATTTTTCCTCTTAATTAACGGATCGTGAATATGGTCCATTAATGGATAACCCACTAAAAACATTTCAGGAAAAATAACCAAATCAGCATTTTGATTTTTCTTTACGACATCAATTATCTTATTGGCATTATACTCAATATCTCCAACCACGGGATTAAGTTGAGCAAGGCATAATTTTAATGTAGAATTTTTCATTTTTCTTCATATTATAGAATTATCATTGACCTATTATTAGTAAATCATGCTTTCAGTATAATTTTATTTAAAAAAATACTGGATAATGGAATTCAATTTATCTATAAATTAAAGATAAAAAGTTTAATTGGCATTCTTAACATTTGACATTATTTAATAGCATTTTATTTATATTCATTTTGTAATAAATTCAAACGCAGAAGGTTCATCAATGACTAAGAAATCAAATAGTAATTTAGAAACCCAAATAGTTGAATTTTCTACGGGTATAGATTACTTTGAAAAAGCCCGTAAAAAAGGCGCTCGCAGATGGTTATTAGCCCATATATTCTTTGGATCTAATAAGTATTTCATTTTTATCGTTTTGTTTACAACAGTTATTGCATCAATACTGGCATCTATCTCATCAGTAATAATAGGTAACGCGGTTGAACAATTCCTAAACGCAAATATAAATAGCCTCATATTTTTCACTGTTATTATTTTAATCCTGGGATTATTAACTCCACTATTCCGATTAATTAATTACATGCAACGAGAATTATTGGCTCAAAGATTAGAAAGAGACTCACGAAAAGAATTTTATGCAAATTTACTTGGAAAAAGCCAATCATTCCATGATAAACAAAAAATTGGAGAGTTAATGGCTCGAGCAACTGATGACGTCCGTATGTTAAATTTTTTAATGAGTCCCGCAATATCATTGATATTGGAATCATTTACCTCATTAATTATCCCCGTAATCTTTATACTTTTATTATATCCTCTACAATTAATTTTTGAACCTACAATATTTACGGTTCTTTTTTTAATAAATTTGCGCTCCTATAATCGAAAATTATCTCCGATTACTGGAAGGCTCAGAATGAACTTTGGGATGATTAATTCAACACTTAATGAAACACTTTCTGGCATAGAGGTGGTAAAAGGATCCACTAAAGAAGAATATGAATTTGAAAAATACGAGGCAATAGCGAAAGACTATAGAGATGCATTTATAGAACAAGGTAAAGTGCAAGCAAAATATTATCCCATTCTCTTCTTGGCAATCGCAGTTACTATTGGATTTACACATTCACTAATACTATTCTCTCAAGGAGTAATGTCTATTGGACAAATTATCTCTTATATAGCATTATTAGGATTATTGCAATTTCCCACATTTATTTCAATTTTTGTGTTTGCAATCATAAAGTTAGCTGGATCAAGTGCGAAAAGATTGCTTGAATTAATGAATAAAACATCTGAGATTGATGAAAATCTTAAAGGTATTACTCAAATACTTCAAGGATCAATACAGTTTGATAATGTAAGTTTTAAATATCCTGGTACCGATAATATGGTCTTAAAGAATATTTCATTCGAAATTAAGCCCGGACAAACTGTTGCCATAGTAGGCACAACCGGTTCTGGAAAAACAACTCTTACAAAATTAATGTCACGCTTATATGATGTTTCAGAAGGCCGTATTTTAGTAGATAATATTGATATTAGGGATTATGCGCTTAAGTCTTTAAGAGCTCAAATCGCATATATTGAGCAAGATGTATTTCTCTTTTCATTTTCGGTATTTGATAATATAGCATTTGGACGCGTAAGCTCATTAGATGAAGTTAAAGAAGCCGCTATACAAGCCCAAGCAGATGATTTTATATCAAATTTACCGAAGGGCTATGCTTCTAAGATAGGAGAAAGAGGTGTACAATTAAGTGGAGGAGAAAGACAAAGAATAGCTATAGCACGTGCATTTCTTTCAAATCCTAGAATAGTCATTTTAGATGATTCAACCTCAGCTATAGATTCTAATACGGAAGATAAAATCCAGCAAGCAATTAAAAATGTATTAGCAAATCGCACAACATTTCTCATCACTCACCGATTAAGTCAAATACGATGGTCAGACATTATTATTGTTTTAAAAAATGGGGAAATTGTAGCTAAAGGAAATCACTGGGATTTAATTAAAGAATCTGAAGAATATCGGAAGATTTTTGTCAAGAAATTTGATATAGACGAAGAAAAATTACTTAGAGGTGAAATTTAATCCTGTGTACGTTGGTTTAGAAGCAGAAGAGTATGATAGAACCTATAAAGACAAAACCTTATTGCGAAGAATTTTCACCTATTTTTCTCCATATAAACGTTATATGTTAATTGTCGTAATTTTTCTTACAATTTCATCACTAACCACCTCGTTTATTCCATTTATAACATCTGCAGCGATTAATAACATCGAATCGAGTAAAAATGTTACATATTTAGTCTTTTTAATTGTTCTAATATTTACTTTCAATATTTTAAGCTTCGTGTTTAATTATTATAGACAAATAAATAGTGCAAAAGCTATAGCGAATGTGGTTCTAGATCTACGAGGTGACGCAACCAAATCCATTTTAGACCATGATCTTTCATTTTTTGACAGAAATCCAATAGGAAAGATAGTAAGCCGAATAAATACCGATAGTCGCGATTTTGGACAGACTGTAGAACTCCTCATTGAAGTTATTTCTTCCTTAGTGATTATGATTATCATTATTATCCTTCTTACAATAATTAATGCGGTATTAACACTTTATATGTTATTAGCAATCCCACTATTTTTTATAGTCGCATTATCTTATAGAAAATACGCCAGAAAAATGACCTTATTAGGTCAGCGTGCTTTAGCTTCAGTTAATTCATTTGTAAAGGAGAGTTTTTCTGGTATACAGATTGCAAAAACATTTCGACAAGAAGAAAAATTATATAGTCAATTTAATGAGGTAAATATTCAATCTTATAAAGTAAATTTAAAGAGAGCTTTTATTTTGAATGCAATTTTTCCATCCTTAGGAATTGTTCAAGGAATAATCACTACAATCTTAGTTTATTTAGGCGGAAACTTTCTCATTTTTAATACCATAAATGTTGGAGAGTTCAATATGTTCCTTCAAAGTCTTAACCTACTCTTCTTTCCACTTTTAACAATTGCCTCATTTTGGCCACAATTTCAATCAGGATTATCATCATCCGAAAGAATTTTTGCTATAATTGATACTCCTCCTGCTGTTATTCAAAGTGATAATATTGTACCTTCAAAATTGAAGGGTGAAATTGAATTTCAAAATTTAACTTTTAATTATGATGAGAATATAAAAGTTTTTGACAACTTTAATTTAAAAATTAAACCAGGAGAATCTCTTGCAATTGTTGGTCATACAGGAGCAGGTAAGTCAAGCCTCGCAAACTTACTAGCTCGTTTTTATGAATTTCAGAAAGGAGATATCTTAATTGATGGAATTAGCATTAAGAAATATAATCTAAAAGAATACCGGAAGCAAATCGGTATCATTCCTCAAGTCCCCTTCTTATTCGCGGATACAGTGGAGAATAATATAAATTATGGATGTAGTTCAACTACCTGTGAAGATGTTATTTCAGCATTAGATAAAGCTGGAGGTTCAGAATGGGTAGATAGTCTTCCCAATGGTCTGAATACTCTTGTTGGAGAGCGAGGAAGCCTTCTCTCAATGGGACAAAGACAATTGGTCGCCTTTGCACGGGTTTTACTAGAAGATCCTTCTATTCTGATTTTAGATGAGGCTACTGCGTCAGTCGATCCCTTTACTGAAACAAGAATTCAAGATGCCCTTGAAAAAACAATAGAAGGGAGAACATCAATAGTGATTGCTCATAGATTATGGACTGTGCGTCATGTTGACAGAATAATTGTGTTAGATAAGGGAAAAATCATCGAGGAAGGAAATCATACAGAATTAATGAAGCGTAAAGGATATTATGCTGAACTCTATAATACCTACTTCCGGCATCAGTCTTTAAAGTATATAGAAGAAATGGGTGAAAAGAAGATAATTCAGTCAGATTTACTTAAGTGAGCTTAATATAATATATAACCTAATTTTTTATTAAAAATAAGATTTTTATTAAACAAAAGATTAAAATTTTTAATTTTTTACTAAAATAAAACTGAAGAGGGAAATTTATGAATAAAAAAAAAGTTTTATTTCTATCAGGTTTTATCAATATTGTTATTCTAATTGTTATTCTAATTAATATTATTATAGTATTCCCCCTAACTGCTGAAAGCACTTGGATTTATGGAACATATATTATGATAGCAGGGTTTGTTACATATTTTACGGGATTATTTCTGGTAGAAGGGTATCGGTTAGAAACAATCGGGACAATTTTGGTATTAATTGGGGAGATTTTTATAATTTCCTATTTTGCAATTGCTATAGGAAATTTATGGGTAAGTGTGTTCGTGGTTTTTCCAGTAATTACATTTTGTGTTATGATAATCGTCGCTTACTATTATAGTAAGGAAATGCTACCAAATCAAAACGCCTATAACCTTTCATTGATGCTGATATCAGGAGCCTTTTTTTTTCTAATGGTTGAAGCAGCAATTAGAGTTCCAGAATTTTTTCAAACTGCAAATGTTCCTATATGGGCAATTATCATTATGGCTGCCGGATTGATCATTTATGCTTTTACAACCTGGAAAATTTTTAAAAAACCGAGTTACATTATGGCACTATCAGGAGCCTTTATTGTTAATATTGGATTATTAATGCTTGAATTGTTTTATCGAATGCATGAACTAGGAATTTTTACATTAATTTTTCTCCCACCAGCAGTAGTGTTTTTCCTTCTGATATATCTTAACTATAAAATCTCACCAACTTAGAAGAATACAATAAAATTAAAATAAATTCTAAAAATTAATTTTTTAACCTTATTTAATTTAGATATTTAATTAATTAGGGTATTATATAAGAAGTGGTTTGAATCTGAATTAATTAAAAATTTTAAACTAAATAACAAAATAAAAACGTGAATTAATTGAACTTAGAAAAATGGAAAAAAATAGCAGCAATTTCTGAAATATTAGGGTCGGTATTATTTTTTCTCTTAATCTTCATTGCTATGTTCTTTTATACTGGAGGAACGATGGATAATCCATCAATTCCTGGATATTCATTTTGGGGAAATACAATAAGTGATTTAGGAAGAATCATCTCCTATAATGGTGGTTTTAATATAATTTCAATGGTATTGTTCACTATAGCCATCGCAGCCCTATCAATACTATCAATCCCTCTCTATATTGTATTTCCAAAATTATTTTCTACTAAACGTTTAGAATCAATTTCTGCAAAAATTGGCTCGCTATTAGGATTAATTACTTGTATTGGTTGGATAGGGATAATATTTACTCCTGCGGATATACTCCATGATGTCCACTGGCTCTTCGCCTATTTGATTTATATCGCATTCTTCTTTAGCGGTGTATTTTATACTATTTCCTTATTCCTCAACAAAAAGATCTCTAAGAAGTATGCAATAATATTTACGCTCTATTGCATAATTCAATTCGTCTCATTGATGGTTATTATTATCGGTTTACCAATAGCTAGAACCTATTTAGTGGTTGGACAAAAAATTGTGCATATCTCATCCATACTTAGTTATATAATATTAGGTTATGGAATTTTGAAGTACAAAATAAATTAAATTTAGTTTTTTTTATTTTTTTATTACATTAAAAAAAGATCAAGAAATAATTAGTATTCGATTATAGTCTATTGATATAGCGATTTCTTTCCCACTCGCTTACTACAACCCGATATGCATCATATTCCTCTAATTTAGCATAATAAAAATTCTTAAATGGAATTTCTCCAAATACCTCTTGCATGAGATCAGATTCTTTAAATTCTCTTAATGCGTCACTTAGACTCCCTGGTAATGAATTAATGCCTTCTTTCTCCATCTCCTTACTAGTAAGATGATATACATTACGGTCGGTGGGTTCATATAATTTGATATCATCTGATAAAACACCATCTAACCCAGCAGATAGCAGTACTGCGAATTGAAGGTATGGATTTCCTGCCGGATCTGGGCATCTTATCTCGCACCGGGCTGCGCTCGATTTTTTATGAAAATCAGGAACTCTTATTAGTGGTGATCGATTTCGAAAACCCCATGCGATATATACAGGGGCTTCAAACCCAGGGACTAATCTTTTATAAGAATTTGGCCAACTACTTAAAACGGCACACATCGCTTTTGCATGTTTTAATTGGCCCGCAATCCATTTTTTCATTATCAATGAGATATTTGCCTCATCAGATTCGTCATAGAACAAATTTTTTCCATCTTTCCATAATGATTGATGCACATGCATCCCTGAGCCATTAATGCCATCAAATGGTTTAGGCATAAAGGTTGCAATCATATTATTTTTGGCAGCGACAGTTTTAATAATCATCTTTATCGTATTAGTATTATCTGCGGATTCCACCGCTTTATCATACCGAAAATCTACTTCATGTTGTCCCAATGCCACTTCATGGTGAAGTGCTTCAATCTCAATATCCATTGATTCGCAATATTCTGCAATAGTATATCGAAATTTCTCATTAAGATCGTATGGATCATAATCAAAATACCCGCGAAGATCCCCCGGATTAAATATTTCTTCCGTCGCTCCCTTCTCTAATAAGAAAAATTCCATCTCTGGAGCACAATAGAACTCAAATCCATGGTCTTTTGCTTTTTTTACTGCTCTCTGGAGAATATAGCGAGGATCGCCCCCATATCGTGAACCATCAGGATTATAAATATCACAAAATACTCGAGCAACACGCTTGTTATCATTTCTCCATGGAACGATGTAAAATGTACTCGGATCAGGAAGGGCAACTTTATCTGATTCTTCAATTGCTCCATAGCCGGTTATAGAACTGCCATCAAAATTCTCTCCAATCTCAAAAAAGTCTTCGATTCTCTTGGAATTAATTTCGAAGGATTTGATTATTCCATGTATATCAGTAAATTGGAGGTAGATAAATTTAATATCCTCTTCTTTCACCTTCTCAATTACTGCTTCACATAACCCCTTTCTTTTAGGATCGTTTTTTTCAATCATAATTTCTTCATAGTTTGCATTTTTTCATTTAAGTCTTTACTCTTACTTCTTTTTTTTACTCATAGCTTAATATTGAGCCCGATCTAACCTTTATAAAGTCCAATAAATCATCCAATATTTCAGGACTAAGATCTAAATTTGCCTGCTTTATCGATTCTTCTAAACATGTTTTCAATTTAGTAATAGAGCCAGGATTCCATTTATAATTAACATTACTCTCGATTTTGTAATTCTTCGGTTCTTTTGTAATACAGAAATTACGTTTATTACTTGTTGATTCAGTAATAGTATTGGAATCTCGCGTTAAAAATTGCGTACAATTCCATTTATAATTAATATTTACAGAATTACCGACAAAAAAGTCCCCTTTTGTCAATCCACTATATATCGCATAATCTCGACATTCTCGGCAAATTTTACTGTCGTAAAAATATTCTTTGCCACAAACTGCGCATTTTAATCCATGCATTGTTAAACCTTCAATTCAAAAATAAATTTTATACTATTATTATATGTATCAAGATATATAAATTATTAGTTTCTCATCAAAACTTCTAATGTTGAGCATACTTTTTTCATAAAAAATCTATTTATTATCCATTTTCTAAGTCAAAAAATGAACTTATATTAATATATAAATATCAAAAAAGTGAAAAAAAAAGTTATTTGTCTTTCCTTTTTTGTTTAGTAATGATCTTCAAGAGTTCGATGATAATCCCAAAAGTATCTTCAGTATCCATATAGGCGTAATGCATTTTCACAATTTGGCCGATTTGGAGAGCATTAATCCCCTTCTTTTTAAATGCCTCAATAGAAGAATCGAGATTATCAACATACATACCAATATGGTGAAATCCTTCTCGTCCACCATCAATAAATTCTTGATATATATTCTCTCCATCTAAAGGTTGGATTAACTCAATATTTATATTGAAATATTGAGTGGTTCCTAGTTTTATAGAATTTTTCGTTTGCCTTCCATGGTATATTATTGATTGATCATGGAATTCAAAAAACGTTATTTTGGGAATATTGTATATTGATTCTAAGATTTGCGCTTGCTTTTCAACATCTTTATAGACATAACCCAATTGATCGATTTTTAAGTTATTCAAAACTGGAATTTTTTCTTCATTCATGATAATTTCACAAAATCTTTTAAAAATTCTTTATACTCCTCATTAATCGTGCTAACTCGTGAGCCCACGAATCTAAATCTTTCACATACCATGCCGCAGCATCTAAATCACCCAAATCATTTACAAATGTAATTTTCAATAATTTTCTAAATACTGATTTACCAAGAAATGATTTGGGGTTTTCGATTGATTTAATAGCGAGAATTGGTATTTTTAACTCCTTTTTTGGTGTCCACATCCCAAAATATAACTCATTTGTAGTCAAGATTAAGACCCCATTACCCCGAACCTGACCTAATCCCTTTGATTCTTGACCAAAAAAGTTTGCTCCTCTGCTGGTTAATAGAACATCTTTCCTTGCAAATTGTTCTTCGATCTCCCTAGTACGTTTTTTAAATATTGGCATAGTTTATTATCCTCTCATATAAATAGAAAATGACAAGTAAAATTGCTTTGCTATCTTACTCTGATATAGTTTTTTATTGTATTTTAATTTAGGTTCTCTAATTATTATCGAAATAATTTTTAGCAATTGTTGTAAATTTTCCTTCATACTCCTCTTTTTGAGCAAAATTAATCTGTTTTTTTTGGAGGCTTTTTAAGTAAATATCAAGGCGTTTTTCAAATTCACGATAATTCTTATTATTTTTTTGAGTCCAGCCGATTTCAGCGATTGCCAATAAGCGAGGAAATAGATGCCAATCTAATTTTGCTCGTGTTTTGACATATTCAGTCCAAAGACAAGCCTCAATTCCTATGATATTCTTATGATGTTCTTCATTTAAGGCGATAGGAATTGGATCATAATGATAGGTATTTTCTAAAGAATTTACTTTGTATGGATAATTTAGATAGACATGATTTGCTTCTGAAATAATAACTTTTCTTCCATCTATCAATTCCTTAATGACTCTTTCAAAATGAGCATTCCAATATTGGCAATATAATTCTTTGTTTAGATTTTTCTCGATTGTTTCATTCCAGCATATTATTCTCTTTCCATGAGCCAAGATAAATTCTGCAACTCTATTCGTAAAATAGGTTTGAAGCGTATCAACATTATGAATATGTTCACGCTTCATTCTAGCTTGACAATTCGGACATCTTTTCCATCTCGTTCTGGGAGTCTCATCACCCCCAATATGAATATATTCGGAAGGAAATAACTCAATAATTTCGCTTAGTATATTTTCTATATATTTGAAAACAATCTCTTTTCCAATACACAGAACATCTTTATATATGCCGAATCGAGTCCCAACTTCAAATGGGCCTCCTGTACAACTTAATTCGGGGTAAGCTGCAAGTAACGCCATGGTATGTCCTGGAATGTCGATTTCAGGGATAACCGTAATATATCTCTCCGCAGCATAATCGATAATTTCTTTAATATCCTCTTGTGTATAATATCCATATACAGGTATCCCATCAGTTTCAACTTTTTTTATACTTGAATGCACAAAACCCTTATGTTTAGATACATCCGTTCCTTTTCTCCTCGATCCAATTTCAGTAAGCAGAGGGTACTTCTTAATCTCTATTCTCCATCCTTGATCATCGGTTAAATGCCAATGAAATATATTAAATTTTAGTGAAGCCATGTTATCAAGAATGTTTTTTACAATATCTTTTCCAAAAAAATTCCGAGCCTCATCTAACATAAATCCTCGCCATTGGAATCGCGGATAATCCATAATTTCTAAACAATTTAGCTTTACAAGTTCATTATCTATACCAAAATTTGGGTTGTCCTTATAAATCAGTTGAATTAAAGTTTGTATTCCATAAAAAAGTCCATTTTCTAAAGAAGCAGTGATATTTATCTTATCTTCGGTGATATTTAATTGATAAGCTTCATAGCTGTCAATCTTAAGCTTATTAACTTCGATAACTATACAATTATTCTTTTTTTTGATCTTGTTCAATTTTTGACTATTTAGATTTAAATTGAACTCCGTCTCAAGGAAACTTTTTAAAAATAAGCAGATTGATTCTGAGCTTTTACCAAATAGAATAAGAGTATCCTTGTTTATAATAAAATGGCTAGACTTGTAAACCATTCCCACAGGTTCGGGGATAATAGCCTTCATGTTGCCTGTATCATGCATAAAAATCGTCAAATTTTGCGATAATAAAACACAAGTTAATAAATTATAGAAGAAAAACTCTCCAAAAATATAAGTATAATTTAAAATATAGAATCTTATACCAATTCACAACTGAAATCTAACTTGTTTGAAGGCTAATTAAATAAAAAAATATAAGCAATTAATTGTGATTAGTATGGAAAATTCAAAAAACTCATCTATAGATAATGTAGATGTAGGAATACTAAAGATTTTAAGCAAAGATGGACGTATAGCTTTTAATAAAATAGCAAGTGAACTCAATAAATCACCTGTGACCATTAAGAAACATGTTGAGGACCTTGAAGAGAAAGGAATAATAGAAGGGTATGGGGCACAGATAAATTTCGAGAAATTAGGCTATAATATAATAGCGTTTATAGAAATCACAGTTTCGAAGGGTCAAATGCTTGAAGTAGAGGAAAAAATTGCTGCCAATCCCAATGTTTTTGGAGTATATGATATTACTGGTACCTACGATGCATTAGTCATGGCTCGATTTAAATCGAGAACACAATTAAGCGCTATGATAAAAGATATTCATAAATCTCCCAATGTTGAGCGAACAAATACCCATATGATTCTTAATGTCATTAAAGAAGGAACAAGCTTAAAAGAAATACTTGAAAATGAAAACCTTGATTAGGTTATCTTGGATTAAAAATCCTGAATTCAGATACTATCAATTATTATAAACTATCAAGCAATTCTAGAAAATTTGAATATGGAATAGCAGTCCAACTCTCTGCGAATATAGCTCCTGCAGCTCGTGATAATAATGAAACTTTTGCTGCTTCTTGTTCGCTATTAGCTTCAAATATATCAAGAAAATCGTATGGACCTAAGATTGCATAGTGAGCAATCCATTTAATATTTGGGACCTTTTCTTTAACTAGACTTAACCATTTTTCTCCTTGTTCTTTTCTTCTATCAACTAAATCAGGATTTTGTAATTTAGTTGCTAATATATAAATTGGCATGAGGAATAATATTCCAAATAAAAATAAATAATTTTTTCCAACCCAATTTGAAATAATTGTTAAATATTCAGATTTCTTAAAAAATAATTATTCTAATTTATTTAGAAATCCAAATCAATTTAGAAGTGATTGTATGAAATCACGTTTATTTCAAGGAATATGCTTGTTTTTTGTGATTTTTAATTTAACAATGGTTATACAAGGTAATTACTTTTATATAACGAATATACCAGAAGATCATATTTCTCTAAAGACTTCTCAATCTAATCCTCAAATTCAATGGGGCCCAAATGGCACAGTAATATGCTCAGAAATCAATTCGCAAGCACCTATAGGGTCATGTAGTGATAATTTTGGTAATACTATAATAGTGTGGAGTGATAGAAGACATAGCCCATATAATGATATTTATGCTCAAAAAGTTAATTCAAATGGAGTTTCGTTATGGGATATTTATGGTACTGTAATCTGTGATTACAATGATAGTCAAGGGTTTATAAAGATGTGTTGCGATGGATTAGGTGGGGCGTTAGTTGTATGGGTCGATGAGAGAGATGATTTAGGTGATATCTATGCTCAACGAGTTGATAGTAATGGAGCGCTATTATGGGATATTAATGGAACAATAATCTGCAATGATAATAGTTTCCAATATGATGCGGATCTTTGTAGCGATGGTAGCGGTGGGGCTATTATAACTTGGCGTGATGAGAGAAATGGAGATGAAGATGTATATGCTCAACATATTAGTGCAGCTGGAAATACTCTATGGGATGATAATGGCACAGCGATATGTAATTTAGCTGAATATCAAGGAGACCCTGTTATTTGCTCAGATGGTGCTGGAGGAGCAATTATCGCATGGGTAGATTGGAGAAATTCTGCATTTGGGATAGATATTTATACTCAAAGAATAGCAGGAAATGGTAATATGTTATGGACAGAAAATGGTACTGGAATCTGTACTTCCACAGGTGGAGATGCCAGCTCGTTAATAATGTCTAGCGATGGCTTCGGTGGAGCCATTATTGCTTGGTCAGATTTTAGAGATATTGTATTAACTGGTACAGATATTTATGCCGATAGAATTAATGAAGATGGAGTTTCTCAATGGCATTATGATGGGAAAGCTATTTGTACAATTTTACCCGATCAATATAGCCCTCATCTTTGCGTCGATAATAGTGGAGGAGCAATAATCGCTTGGACAGATGGGAGAGGTGGTATGGTAACAGAGTATGAAATTTATGCCCAGAAATTAGATCCAAATGGTAATATTCAATGGGCTTCAAATGGCAAATGTCTTTGCAATGCATATTATGACCAATGGCTCTCAGGAATAATCAATGATGGAAAGGGCGGGGCTATTCTAGCTTGGATTGATGACAGAAATGGAGATGAAGATGTTTATGCTCAAAGAATAAATTCTGAAGGTGATGCTCTCTGGCAGTCAAATGGTTCTGTTATCTGTAATGCAGAAAATGACCAAGATGCTGCCTATTTAACAAATGATGGTGAAGGTGGAGCCATTGTTACATGGTATGACAGAAGAGTAGATCAGGGTGATGTATATGCTCAGCGGGTGATATATTCTCCAACTTCCGTCGAAGAGAATGGCATACCCTTAGGAGATTGGTATCTAGCATTCATATTCATAACTTGCTTTGCACTCATAATTATCAATCTACAAAGAAAAAAGAACGAAAAAATTCTTAAAAATAAATTCTAATTTTTTTTTTAAATTTTTTATAGATAAAAGCGCTAGCAATTCAAGGATATTTAGTTCATAGATAGCTCTTTATATTCACTTTTTATTTTTATCACTAAATTTGTCGACTGTTTCAATATATATTACCTCAATAAATTTAATTTATATAAAAAAGATAAGAGTGATTAAATTGAGTTTCAAATCTGTAAAAGTTGAACATGAAATTTTTGATGAAAATATTATTTTAGATTTAGAAGTAGAAGAATTTGACTTTACAAATGCCTTTACCTCTTATTCTGATTTCTTTAAAAAAACCCCTTCAATTGATATCTATTCGGGAGATGAGGAAATTCCCTTCAATAATAGAGATCCTGAATTTAAAAAAATTTTGTTATGTGAATTCCTTTAGTAGATTAAATATTATAAAAAACTTTATTATTCTTAATTTAGTAATAGTTAATCATAATCTATTAGCTCTTATATTCAAATCTACCCCACATTAAACATGTCTAATTTCGAAGAGACAAGAAAACCAGATATTAGCGTATCTGAAGTGATCAAATCTTTATTCATGTTTTTTCATGATATCGAAAAATCAGATATCCGCTTTCTCTATCATGGTACTTATAATGTGTTTGAGGTCAAAAATAAGTACATTTTTCGCTTCCCAGATAACACGCTTCGAAATCAAAAGGGAGTAAGGCTCATGCAAAAGGAGATAAAATTGTTAAACATAATTAGGAAATTTTTATCATTTATTATCCCCGATCCTGTCTATGTTTCTATTGAAAAAGAGAATACTTTTGTAGGATATGAAAAAATTGAGGGTGTTAGTTTATCACGCTGTTTCCATCATACTTCAAAATCTCAACAGAATCATATTGCATTAGAGATTGGCGAATTTTTATCCCAACTCCATTCTGATCAACTAAAGGATGCGATAATAAGAGAATTTAACCTGAACTTTAATCTAAAAGAATATGAACAGCGGTGGAATGAATATTATGATACGATTAATAAACAAGTATTTCCATTAATGAATTCTAACCAAAAAGCGTGGATAAGTCACCTTTTCTCTAAATTTCTAAACGATTCTAAGAACTTTATGTTTAAACCAGTCGTAATTCATGGAGATTTTGATACTTCAAATATTTTAGTTGATCCTGCTTCTTATAAAATCACAGGTTTCATCGATTTCGAAGACGCTAATATTTACGACCCAGCTGCTGATTTTTTGTTTTTCAAGGAAGGCGAATACTTCAATAATAAGATTATTTCCGCTTATCAAGGGGATGTAGGCTCAAATTTTAATGAAAGAAGAAAATTCTTTTATGGATCCAATTTTCTCCCGTATGTTATATATGGATTAGAGTATAACCTCCCTGATATGGTTAATGCTGGATTTCAATTGCTCGAGGATAAAATGCAATCATTAAATTAAATATGTTTGTTCATATTAATTTTTGATTTCTTTCTAATTTTGTTAAACTTAACATAATCTAAATTAATTTAATATTTTCATTCTCTAAATGCTCA
>CAYUTF010000062.1:3678-19885 GCA_964447495.1 uncultured archaeon | reverse complement strand
CAACAAAGAAATATTCAGAAATCATATAAAATAAGTTCTTTTGTAAAAGCACAAAAGGGAGACTCAGGAGATGTTGATTTTAATTATTATATCGGAGCGAGCGCCGTAGGAATGACTGTTTGTCCCTGTGCTAAAGAAATGAGTCAAGAATATGCTGAAGAAATAATAAAAAATAGAAGAGATATCAATTTAAAAGAAGAAGATATAAAAAAACTCTTAAATATTTTACCCTTTAGTTCCCATAATCAAAGATCTATGGGAACGATTGTTGTTCAAATTAAAGATTTGAACAATCATAAAATTGATGTACTAGACATAATTGATATCATAGAAGAGTCTATGTCTGGAAAAATGCAATCGGTATTGAAACGACCTGATGAGGCTAGATTAGTTCGAATGGCTCATCTTAAACCTTTGTTTTCTGAAGATGTGGTAAGGGAGATGGCTAAAAATTTCATCTTATATGATTTTCCCAATCTAGAAGACCATTGTAGAGTTAAATTTACAATTGAGAGTTATGAATCCATCCACCCTCATAATGTTTACTCTGAATTAAAAACTACTATTGGAGAATTAAGAAGGATTATTAGATTAAATAAATAGTCCTATGATCTAGTATTATTCTTTTTTAAAAACTGCTTATAGATAATTGAGTAATCTTTTACACTAATAATTCTAGGATTTCTTCTAAAATTAGAAGGAATTGGCGCGCTACAACGGGAACATAAGTTTGATGTCTTTGACCAATCTTTAAACTCATCAGCATGTGCGGGATATTTGCAATTAGGGCACAAAATGATACCTCTCCCTTTATCCTCAGGATATTTTGGTAAATTAAAACAGAAAATACATTTAAAATCCTCTACAGTCAAATACGATGCTTTTGGCCTATAATTATTTAAATTCTGAATCTTTAGACTAGTCTTTGTCCTTTTAGATTGAGTTGTTTTTGTGGTTCTAGTTTTATGACTATGAGATGTTGGTGTAGTTCTAGTTGATTGAGTCGCAGTTCTAGTTGTACGCCTCATCGTTCTTGTTGATGGAGAAGTAGTAGATCTATTAGTTGTTCGTACTTGTTGGCTTTGATATGTAGGTGTTGTTAGTGAATTTATTCTTCTAGTACGTTGTGCTATGTAATCTCGAGTTAAAGGGGGTAATTGCCTTTGAGCATTTAAAAATCCAAATATAATGAGTATTACTATGGTTGATATAAATAATAATAAAAGATTAAGATCTAAAGAGAAATAGAATGGAATTAGTAGAGAATTATAAACTTCAATAATAGTATAAAAAATTATCCAATAAAGACTTATGCTCAAAATAATTGAGAAAGATAAAAAGTATCCTACCGTTTTTGCTTTTACTGATTTTGTGCCAAAATAGATTACATTATACTTTTTAAAACAACGGTATAATGAATAAGCTCCATATAAGACAAAAGGTAAACCAAAAATTAAACTCCATAAGCTAAAATAGAAATTAGAGCTCTCTATAAGATTTTCTCCTAATAAACCCGTATAAGAACCCCAAATCGAATAAATAAATCCTATAAATAAAGGAATTGTGACAAAAAAAGCAGTATTATGGGGGGAATTAAATTCCCGATGACGCTTTATATTTTCGTAAATCTTTATTGTAAAAATTAACCAGAGTCCAATAAATATCCAGGTTAAAAAAATATTTAATGACATTGAAATTAATCCATGGATAGAGCCAACTAAAAAAAAAATAAAAAAGATGATGATTGATTTTTTCTTTTTTACCATAGATTAATCAACTTCCATTATTATTCATCATATTCTAAATATGCAGGCCTACCCTCAATAATAGGATTCATAAAATCCAGAATTTCAGGTAACATCCCCGCATCTAAATTTCCTTTAATTTCAAAAGGTACAGAAAACCATTTTCTCGTTTTAAAATTAGCCCGATAAATTTCAAAACCCAACGATTTGCCATCTATCTGATAAGGATCGATTACCAGTGCTATTGCTTTATCCCATAATTTTTGATATCTCGATTGGGTTCCTAAATCTTCTTTAGACATAAAACATCCATATGATGGATGAGAATGATACCAACCACATATAAATAATTCATTTTTTTTAATATCTTTAAATGCCCTTACATAATTTTTATAATCTTTAATTTCAGCATATACTGCATTACCATGTCCCATCGGGTAAGCATCTTCAACATGCAATACCTTATTATCTTTATCAAACTTTCCAGCGAGCAAGCCTATAACCTCTACCCATTCTTCTCTTGGAATTTTAGAGTGAGCATATTTTAGTGCGTGACTGGCGATCTTAAGGATTGATTTTACGCTCATGGTTATGGATGATTTAAATTGATCATTTTTTGCATAAGTTTCTATAGGTTCCATCGGTATAGGCTCAAGATAATCTTCACTGATTTCGGGATAATCTAACAGAGGTTCATTGATTATTTCAGAAGTTATCTCATTTGTAATTTCTTCTTCAAATTGTAATTCAGAATAGATCTCTTTAAGTAATTCTTTTTTTATTTTCTCTTTGATTTTTTGCTTAATTGCTTCTCTAATAGGATCATTAACAGATTCATCGATTTTCACTGTATATTCACCACTTATCTTTCGCATACTTCTTTACTAAATTTTTGACTTTTTTCTCAAAAAATTTTTGATCCTTCATCATTTCTATTGCAGCTTTTTTATTGAAAACATCTGTAGGATTTACATATTTTCCACGAGTATTTAACATTGCAATAATTGCTTGTACAACAGTGACTGCTGTTTTAGAAGGGCTCCAACCTCCTTTTTTACCGACTAAAGAAGGATCAACTAAAGCTAAACAAATATTTCTTTGTCCTTTATATTCACTTGGTTTTGGCCAAAAATTAGGATGCCAGATTGGTGTATGTAGTCTTACGAACGGTGGTTGTTTGGGATACTGAACAGGGAATTTCAATTCTAATTTAAAGAGACCTCCTGCATATGCGGTCCCTTTTGGACCTTTTATAGTAATTGCTAAATGATCAATACTCTTTTTATTAGGATCAAATGGTTTTAATTGAACCATTGTTCCATTCTTGAGCATCTTTTTTAAACCCGCAAAATCTCGAGAAATACGACTACTTCTTATACTCATTTTTTTCAACCCATTTTTTCTTTATTTTTTAATTGGAATAATTTTTGATTATTAAATTATCTTAAACAATAATTTTGACTATAAATTCATTTAAATTTTAAAGTTACATAAATTTCTCCACCATTAAACCCTGCAACTATTAAAAATTCGAAGTTACGCAGCTCATTTTCCGTAGCATTCTTTTCTAGATCGATCATTTTTATATTATTGAAATCCAATAAGGTAATTACGGGCTCAAAATCATCTTCTAAAGTATATCCATGTTTCTCCAAAATTCGTATAATATTTATGCATGGTGATTGTGATTTCATATTTATTATAACCCGTCGAACTTTTTTTCCACATTGAGAGCATTCTGGATTTCTTTTTTTATCAATATGGTACAATTTCATTGTGATCCCATTAAAAATAACATAACTTTTAATTGGTTCACCAATCTCTTTATGCCCTTTTTTCCAATGAATAATTTTTATAGCCTCATGAGATTGTAAAGCAGCAATTACGGCATTTATTGTAATTATTCCTGGATCATGTCTATCAATAATTTTTACAATATCATCTTTAGTATATACAGGTAAGAAATTATGTTTATTTACTAATTCATTTGCAATAATTTGAATATATTTAATATCATTCATATCTTTTGGATTTGGATCTCTATCAAATTTTTCTCTAAAAGCCATATCCCCTTTAAACACACAGTGGATTCTTTTTCTAGGAACTCCTACTACGGTGCAGGCTGCCATTTCATCACTTTCTCCCATTGGTAATGGATTGCATTCATAACAAGCATTCTCATAAGGAAATACGGTATATACATGTCCGTGATAACCAGATACTCCCCCATCAACTAAAGGTTTTCGAAATCTTATACACTGGGCATTTAAATTTAAACGGGCGATCATTGAATCAAGACCCCCAATCACAACGTTAGCAGCTTGATATATGTTTGGATCTAACCTTTCTAAAGAGGTAAAATATCCTTTAATAGTTATATTTGGATTTACTTCTCTTAATTTTCTGGCAGCTACAACCGCTTTTGATTCTCCCATTTGAGCCCCAGTAAAAAGAATCTGTCGATTTAAATTTGAATGTTCAATAATATCCAAATCAACAAGATCGATATGACCCACACCTAACATGGCTAAATTTTTAGCAATTTCACAACCTAAGCCCCCTACACCTGCTATTAGCACTCTCGAATTTTTTACTACCATTTGCGACCATCCTTCAAGGCGAAATTGGCGATCATAGAGGTCTCGTTCTTCCACTGATAGATCTTTAGCAAAAAAATCTGAATCTTTTTCCAATCTTATCACCATAATTATTAATAAAAAAAAAAATAAATGAAGGACTATATGCCTTCTTATTATACTTTATGTAGAAAATTATATAAGTCTACCCGCAGTGCTCGCAGGAATCAAAAGAATGTCATCTCCGTCATTCACGCTATAATCTTTTAATTGATTATTTTCATCCATTGTAACTCCACCGGATGATAAATGAAATTCATTAGGATCGAGACCATATAAGTTTCCTAAGGTTTGTTTAATATCACTTACTTGATTAGCGTCATTTACGGTTAACTTTTCTTTCTTTTCACCAGGCCCGATAGTTGACATAAAATATAGAGTTACTTTCTTTCCTGTTGAAGGAGTCTTACTTGCAGGCGTTTTAGACTTTAATGGTTCCAGTTGTTCATCAAAATCCTCTTCAAAACTCATTTAATTCACTTCCTTTTTATTATTTTTTAAAGTTTATTTTTAAACTTAATAAAATCAAGCTAAAATGATATTATAAAACCATTTGGAATGATTTTGAAATTTTTTAAGTTAAGATGAAAAATACAATAATATCCTTATTAGCCTAAGAAAATATACTTATAAATTGAATAAATGGCTAATAATTAATATGAATTAACTGATATCATTTTAGACATAAGGAATGATTATTAAATTAATATCATTCAACATAACAAAAGTAGACGCTTATGAATTCCCCGAATAATACCGAATATGTTGTTTTTGAATTGATTAAAGAATATTTAAAAAAGAAACCATTCTTTTCAATTGAAGATATCGTGGTCTTCATTAATAACAGAGTAAAGGCAAATCCGAACATAAATAAAAATAGGATCGAATGTATCATAAAGAAACTTATTAAAAAAAGAGTCCTTATTCCTGGAACTAAATTAATGAAAAATAATATTATAGAACATCCCGTAAGAAATGAAATTTTTAATTTAATTAAACATACTCCATCAAACATTAATGAAATTATGAAAGCACTAAACATTGGAAGTAATCAAGTTTTATGGCACCTATCTTGTTTAGAAAAATTTCAATTTGTAAGATCAAAAAAAATTGATAATCAACGGGTATTTTTCAAATTTGATTTAGATCCTAAACTCGATGAATTGCATTTCTATTCAAAACAAAATGTGGTAAAAGAAATAATTAAATTCATGCAGGGGCAAAAGAAAGAATTAAAGATCGCGGAAATCGCAAAAGGAGTGAAAAAGAATTATAATACTACAAAAAAGTATCTTAAGATTTTACAAAATTTAAAACTAATAAAAATTGAAAGACAAAATAGAACTGTTTTATTTTGTTTAAATGAAGATAAATATTCTGAGGTTAGAAAATTAATCAATGAGGAATAAAAGAGAAATTGCAAATTTATTCCAATGGAATTTATATTTTGAATATAATATTTAAAATTTAGAAGAAGGTATTAAAATAAAATCATGAAATTAAAACGTTTATTTTTTGGTACAATCATTCTCTATATCATATTAATTTTAATCTATATTATCTTCATTTCGTTTAAAATTGATAATCTCGCTCTAAATTCATTCTTAGTTATTTGTAGTGTTTCTGTTTTGCCTACAGTCACACTTTATACAATTATAGAATCTAGAAAAGAACCTGATAAAATGACAATAAAGAAGAAGTTTCCTCTGAAGGTAAAAACCATTAAGGGAATTTCTACTGGTTTTATAAGCGATTATTTCGAAGCGATGCCAATAATTGATGAATATGCAGACTCAGATGATTCTTACGAAGATGTACCAAAACTTAATGATTTTATCTTCTCATTATTTATTCAGGAAGAATTAGATAAAATAGAACTTTTAAATCTATCTAAAATGGATAAGATATTTTTCCTTAGAGAATTATTATATTATAATCCAGAAGAAAGAAAAAGTTTAATCGATTCCATGTTGGAAGCTAAGAACAATGAAAAGATTATTTTTCATCCCCCAACATTTAAAATAGGAATGCAAGACAAAATCCGAGTTTATGTTCGATCCTTAGTTGAACCTGGAGAGAAAACTAAAATTTTGATAATTGAGTCATCCGAATTCATTAAAGATCTTAAAGAGAGGATAGCAATAATGTTTGGTTATAATCTCGATGAATTTTTACTCTCTTCTGGAGGAATATTACTGCATCAAAATTTGCTTATTAAGGAATATGACATTGATGATGATGATGAAATTGCCCTAATTCCTTCAAGAAATAAAATATAGATAAAAAATGAATTACTAATTCTATATATCATTAAATATTTCGATTAATTTTACCTGCAGTGCTAGCTGGAATCAAAAGAATATCATCTCCATCATTTAAGTTGTAATCATTCAGTGTTGATCCCTCATCCATAGTAACGCCCCCTGTAGATAAATGAAAGTCAGCGGGGTCCAAACCAAAGATATTAGCTACTGTTTCCTTGATATCACTAATTTTATACCCAGTATAAATTAATAATTTTTGCTTCTTTTCCCCTGGACCTATTGTTGACATTAGATATACTGAGATCTTCTTTGCTTCAGAAATAATTGTGCTACTTGGAGTTTTAGTTGCAAGATCATCGAGAATTGGCTTTTTTAATTGCTCATCTAACTCTTCATCCAAATCTTCATCGAATTCTTCATCCTCATCAAATTTTTCATCCTCATCTTCAAAATCCATAAGTTAAACACCATAGACTTAGCTTAATAAATAATTTTGTTATAAAAATAATAGAATGTAAATTATATAAATAGATTCTAATCAGAGGAAAAAAATCTTAAATTCAAATCACAAACACTTTAGAATATATATTATTATTATTTACTTAAGAAACGAGATTACTATTTTAATTATTATGAACGATAAACCCATTCAAAAATATCAAATTCGAGAAAAAACACCCCAGGATGAAATAGATGCTATCTCAAATGAAAAGTTACTCAAAGAAATAAGAGATGAAAGAGCTAAATTAATTAAGGAGAAAAACGATTGGGAAAAAGTTATAAAAAAGGTTGAAGGTTATGGTGATGATATAAATGATCTTGAGAAGAAGAGAAAAGAAAAAGAATTAGAAGTTAGAAATCTCTTAACGGAACGCGATCATTTAAAAAACGATATAGAAACAATGAGAAATGACATAAAACAGCATAAAAGTGCCCTCCAAACAAAAGAGAAGGAATTAGATCAAAAAAGTAATGATTTAAAACGATATCAAGATAAGTTAAATAGTATTAAAGATGATTTAGAGAAAGAAAAAATTAATCTAGAGAAAGAAAAAAGCAGATCAGAAGATCGTATTAAAGAGATTAAAACGAAAATACCGGGTATGGAACGAAGAGAAAATGCTTTAGAAAAAACTATTGAAAAACATGAAGACAAGTTAATGGGCTTAAGAAACGAAATAAAACAACTAACAAGTGAGAAGGATAACCTAAATAAAGAAATTAATGATAATAAAAGAGAACTCGTAGATGAAAGGAATCGCATTGAAGATGAGAAGAGACATTTAAAAGATTATAAAGATAAAATCAAATATAAGAAAAAGAACCTTAATCTAAAAGCTCGTGATATTGATAAGAAAAAGAAAGATTTAGAAAAATTTAGAGAAAATGTTGAGGAAGAGGTAAGAAATTTAGAAAGATCCCGAAAACAGGAAGAAGCAAAACTGAAAGAATTAAATAAAAAAGTTCCGAAAGCAGAAAGCACTTATCATTCTTTAGAGCGAAATGTTCAAGATTTAGAAAGTAAGCTAAAAAACTTACAAAATCATTATAATAATATTGAAAAGGAAAAATTTTCCATTGAAAGTGAAAAAAATACAATTAAAAAAGAAAGAGATAAATTAGAAAGAGATAAAGAACGATTTCTAAGAGAAAAGAAAGAATTTGAGAATCAAATAAGAAAACTAAAAGAAATACCAAAATATAAAATAAAATCAAAAACACCTTCAAAATATTAACTTTGGTTAGAATTTCTATGATAACTCCTATAGGGATTGAGGGTGATTATATAGAAACTAAAAAGACCCATCTTTTTTTTGATGTTAAGGGATTGCATCATCCAAATGATAGGAAAATATGTTTTATACGATTTTATCCCCACGAAAATGGGGATCGATTAAAAGCAGGGCTAAAATATAAAAAAATATATGATCTCGACAAAAGATACTCGTTTTTAAAAACACACTTTCCAAATCATCTTTTTTTTTCCCCAGAATTGGATATGGAATTACAATGTGTGAAAAATGAAGAGATAGAAAAGATTTATTCCCCAAGGACTTATTTTATCTCATTATATAATAAAAAAGTACTTTCTAAAAATGAAAAGATCTCAAAAAGTTTATGTAAATTATTTATTAATGAAGGAAAAATCCCAAAAAATTTAATCGGTATAACTGGGTCACAGATGATCGGATTAAACAAACAGAATTCTGATATTGATTTAATAATATATGGAACTCAGATTAGTTTAAATTTTCAAAAAAACTTAAAAAAAATCTATAATTCTCCAAATAAATGTCGAATGTATAGCAAGAAGGATTATGAAACTCACTATAATTGGCGAGTTGGGGGCTCAGGTATACCATACGAAACCTTTTTTAAAACTGAGAGCAGAAAGCTACATCAAGGTAAGTATGAGGATAGAGACTTCTTTATTCGATATATTAAAAGTCCTGAAGATTGGAAAGGCAACTATTATGATTATAACTTTAAGAATTTAGGAAGAATAAGTATAAAGGCCGAGATAACTGATTCTACAAATTCAATTTTTACGCCATGTAGTTATAAAATAAAAGCAATAAAAATCCTGAAGTCGATAATAAGTAGAGAAAAACTCCCACTTAAGAGAATACATGAAATTAATTCTTACCGAGGAAGATTCTGCGAACAAGCAGTAACAAATGAAATAGTTACTGTCATAGGCAAACTAGAACAAGTACAATATAAAGAAGAACAAGAATATTATAGAATATTGTTAAGTGATCAAAGATGCGATAAAATGATAGTATTAACCTAAAAATAATCATTTACTAATTTTACAAAAAGATTATAGATATTAATCATTTACAATCTTAAGAAATATGTGTAAATTAATATGATTGAACGATTTAAAGAAGCAATAAAACAAGATCCTAACGACTTAGACAGCTGGATAAACTTAGGAGACGCTTATTACGACGAAGAAGATTTTGATCATGCAATAAGTTGTTTTAAAAAAGCACTTGATATTAATCCTTATTATTCAGAAGTATGGAATAATTTAGGGCTTTCATATTCAATGAAAGGTGAATTAGATAATGCAATTGATTCTTATTTTAATGCCATTAAATTAGATCCGGAAGACGCTGTAATATATTATAATATTGGATTTGTTTATGAAGAGAAAGAAGATTTTGAGAAAGCTTTAGAATATTATAACAAGTCATTGGAATTTGATCCAAGTTATACAGATGTTTTAAATAATATTGCTATTATTTATAAAGACCTCGAGGAATTTAATAATGCAATTAAAAGCTATGAAAAAGCAATTCGAATTAACCCAGATGACCCTATACTATATAATAATCTCGCTGCGGTATATTATGACAAAAAGGATTATGATAATGCTATGCACTTCTTTAAAAAAGCGCTTGAATTAGCTCCCCATAATGCTGAATTATGGTATGATTTAGGAGACGTTGCTTATGAAACAGCTAACTATGATTTAGCAATAGACTCCTTTACAAAAGCACTACAATTAGATCCTTACATACTTGAAGCTTGGAACAATCTGGGATTATGTTATACTTTTAAAAAAAATTATAGAAAAGCGATTGAATGTTATGAAGAAGCATTGAAACTTGAATCTGATGATCCTATCCTGTATGATAATCTTGGTTTCTGTTATGATGCACTTCAAGATTATTACAATGCATTAGAATATTATAAAAAAGCTCTTGATTTGAATCCTCAATCAGTCAATATTTTGAGAAAAATTGCAATCATTTATTATTACTGTGAAAAAGATTTTGCTTCTGCACTCAAATATTATGAAAAAATAATCAGTCTTATTCCTGATGAATATGATATCATTGAAAATCTCATTCATTGTTATGAAGAATTAAATGATCACGAAAAAGCAAACAAATGGCGTAAAATAAAAGTTAATGAATAATCTCTATACTCTAAAGTCCTTAAATAATAAAAATATTAATTAAATTTTATATTAAATTGTGTTTTTCTTATAATAATGCAATTATACAACACAGATCTTCATATTCATAGTCCTCATTCGATTGCAGTATCAAAATCTCTCAATTTAGATACTATGATAGCTACCTGCAAGAAGAAAGGGCTCCATTTATTAGGTACAGGAGATATTTTACAACCAGAATGGTTAAAATACATGCAAAATAACCTCCAAAGAACAGAAGATGGTGCTTTCAAGTATAAAGATCTCTATTTCCTTTTACAAACTGAAATCGAGGACACAGAAAATATTCATCATATAGTTTTCCTTCCTGATTTCAAGACAGTATATGAAACTCAAGAAAAACTTAGAACCCATTCCAAAAACTTGTATAATGAATGGGGTGGTAGACCTAGAATAAATTTATCTCCAGCTGAATTAGTGGATATTATTTCTGATTTAGGCGGAATAATCGGACCAGCACATGCTTTCACTCCTTTCAAGGCTATATTTCGTCAGAACCAATATGCTACACTAAAAGAATGTTATCAAGATTCAGTGAAAAAAGTATTATTCATAGAATTAGGTTTGTCTGCAAATACAGATTTAGCAGATCGTTTAGAATGCCTACAAGATGTAACTTTTCTTAGTAATAGCGATGCTCATTCTCAATCACCACGCTCCCTTGGAAGAGAATTTAACAAGTTTGATATAGATAATCCTTCATTTGAAGAAATTGAATCTGCTTTACGGAGAAAAGATTCGCGTAAAATAATTCTTAATGTAGGTTTACATCCAAAATTAGGAAAATATTATAATATGTTCTGTAATAAATGTAGAAGACGTATAATTTTTAAAAAGAGTAATAAATCTTTAACCTCTATTTTTAATCAATATCAAATTACCCCTAACTTCATTAAATACTACTCCAATGATGCAGAAAATACGAGAAAGGATTTCATCGGTACTGTTGCCAAAGGAAAAGTGATATGTCCAGCTTGTAAAGAAGAATTCAATAAAAATTTCAAAATTAAGTTAGGTGTAAGTGAAAGAATCGAAACCATTGCGTCATACAAAAATACTAAGCATCCTGATCATAGACCACCTTATATTAATGCCATCCCATTAATAGATATTATCCGCTCTATTAAGAATGTGAAAAATAGTACTAGTAAAACTGTGGTGAATGCATATGATAAGATAATTTCTCAATTGGGAAACGAATATGAAATTTTACTCGATTTACCTATCGAAAGAATTAATAATTATGATGAGAATATAGGAAGTATAGTTAAAGCTATGAGAAATAATGAGATCAGTTATACTCCCGGTGGTGGAGGAACTTATGGTGAGATAAAACTTGATTTAGATGCTTAAATCTTTTTAGTTATTTGAATTAAATCTAATTATTTCATTTGATAATATCTTCAAAATCAGATATTGAATTCGAAGTTACAATTTAAAAGCTCTCCGCAAAGTGGACAGGTCATCCAATCGAACACACGAGCAGAAACTAAAAATAAGTCCATTTGCTCTCGTGGAAATTGATTTTTAAACTTTTTCTTATAATCTCCATTAGGGCAGCTAATAATAACTCTGACATTAATCAGATTACTATTATCTAAATCACTTGAAGACCTTTCATTACTTTTATTATTATAATCAATTTCCATGACGAACAACCCTTAGTATATTAAACATGAAAATTTATTCTTATAAATTTTATTACTTATTCCTATTTCCTTATCATAACACAACATAATCATACTTGGATTCTATAAATAGTAATGGTATTACATGCATATTACTATGCTATATTATTCAGATATAATACTCATATTATAAAACTCACTACTTTTCTAAACAGATGTTTTAAATGGCTAAAGAAGAATTTGATTTAAAAGATGTAGTAAATTCTAGATTATCAGTAAGGTCCAGATTTAACGAAATTGCGCATCAAAATAAAGTAAGCAATCAAAATGCTAATTTAGATAGCGATAAATATTTATCTGATTTGTTAAAAGTTCTGAAAATAAAATCCGTTGTTGTTGGAATCGGCGGTGCAGGGAATAACACCGTTTCTAGAATGCAGGATTTAGGGTCTGATTATGTTGAAACTTTAAACATTAATACTGATGCCCATGACCTTTATTATTCCAATGCTAATAAAAAACTACTAATCGGGAAGGAAACCTGTAATGGTTTAGGTTCAGGTAATGATCCTCAAATTGGGGCTTCAGCTGCGGAAGAAGATATAGAAAGATTAGCTGAAGCATTGAATGCTGATGTTGTTTTCTTAACTTATGGATTAGGTGGAGGAACAGGAACAGGAGCTGCTCCGATTATAGCAAGAGAGGCAAAAAAGAATAATGCAACTGTAGTAACATTTTGTTCAATTCCGTTTTCTTCTGAAGGGAATGAAAGAAACTTAAGAGCCCAAAAAGGGTTAAAAGCACTTGTAAGAAATACAGATACTCTAATAACTATTCCTAATGACAATTTATTAAAATTTAACAATACATTGCCAATTTTAACTGGATTTAAAATTATGGATGAAGTCTTAATTAGATGCATACGTGAAATTCTAAATTTAATAAATAATTGTGGCTTGATTAACATTGACTATGCTGACGTAAAAAAAGTGCTTGAAAAAAGTGGAAATTATCCCAGTGGACTAATTGGAATAACTGAATCATTAGGTGACGAGTCAGATTTGATTAATAAGGCAAGACTCGCATTAAATAATCCTCTCTTAGATCCGGACCCACACAAAATTGATAAATGTATTGTATCTGTTTCGGGAGATCACAAATTGTCATTATCAAAAATTGACAAAATAATATCAACCATATCTCATGAAATTCCTAAAGAGGCGTCATTAAAATTTGGCACATCTTTGAATCCGTCCTTAGGATCTAAGATACGGATTATGGCATTGGGAAGGGGACCAATTTCTCCCTACGTTCAAGCTGCAGTTGATAATACTGAATTTCCAAATATTAATTTGAGATAAATTTTAGCTCATAACCTCTAATCTTTGGCTCATTTAGGATTATATTTAAAATTGGATCAAAAGCTCTTTTAATGATGGCAATTAGTTAATATTTGGTGGATTAATTTGAATAAAAAAATGCCTAAAGTTGAGCTAATTAAGGAGATTAGGGCATTTCTGGATAAAAGAAAGGTTTTAGTCTTATGCACTTGTTTAAATAATATTCCTCGTGCTACTCCCATGGATTTTTATATGGAAAAGAATAGGGAAAATTATGATATATATGTAGGTCTTGCTCCTGGAAGAAAGGTCATAAATATAGAAAAAAACCCTATTGTGAGCATTGGGATATACACGCCATTAGACACAGGGAAGATTCAAGGTATGCAAATAACCGCAAAAGGAAATAACAATCTAATCTTTCTGGAAGAAGGAGATAATGAATATGAAAAAGCACAAAAAATTGTGCGTGGTAAAAGAAAACTAATATTAAAAATAATTCCAAATAAAATAGAATTTTTAGATTATGATTTAATTAAACGGGGTTATTCACGTTTTCAAGTATTGGATCTAGAATCGGAGTAAATCGCTAGCGAGGATTTCCGCATGAAGGGCAAAATTTAGCTCCTTCTGGTATTCTACTTCCACAATTTGGGCAAAAAAGCCCCTTTTCTGTAATATTATCAAAACTCCGACTCTCAAAAGGTTCAGGAGGTCTTTCCTTTGTCATCGGGATTCCTTCCATGGGAATTGGCTCTCTTACAACTAAATAAATAATGCAACCTATACATCCCGCTATTAAAGTTATTGCTAACCACATTGTTGGTTCCATATTTCGTTTTCGAGCATCCTTATACACCCAAACTGCAATTGCAATTTGTATTACACATGAAACTAAAACTATCCCAATTATAATTACAAGAATTATACCATAAGCTCCGAATGGATCATAATATGTCATATCTTCTCACTGATTTTTTAATAATGGATTTACTAATAATTCTAATCAACTATTATATTATTTAAATCTATGCTTCTTCAATTAGTATTCTAATAATCAATTGAATTTCTCAATAAATATTCATGAAATTTCTTAAATATAATGCGAAAAATTTTAGGAAATGATATATTTTTCATTATATTGATACATCATAAAGAAAAATAATGATTATTGATTAAAATGCCTTCTAATGAAGATTTAAAAGATCTCAGAGACATTCATAGTGATAAGGAAATTAAAAAAGCTTTCAAGGTAATAGCTTCAAAAAATCCTGATAAATATTTTCCTACAAAAGAATTAAGGAAACTTGGATATATAAGAAAAAAATGTGAGTGTTGTGGTACGTTTTTTTGGACAGTCCTGAAAGGAAGAACTGTTTGCGGAGATCCCATATGCTCTGGTGGATTTCAGGTTACTAATGATAACCCTGCCAAAGTAAAACTCTCCTACATTGGAGTATGGGAAAAAATTGTTGAAATGCTAGAACCAAGAGGTTATGTGCCTATAAAGCGATATCCTTGCGTAGCTCGATGGAATCCTACCTCAGAGTTTACTATAGCTTCTATATCCGCATTTCAGCCATATGTTATTACGGGAGAAGTTGAACCCCCCGCAAAAAAGTTAATAATTCCTCAGTTTTGTTTACGCTTCAACGATATTGAGAATGTCGGTGTGACACTTTCACATAATACTGGTTTTGTAATGATCGGGCAACATTTTTTCGGGTCACCAGATGAATGGAATCAAGGTGAATTCTTTCAAGATATTCATGATTTTATTCATCTTGGTGTGGGATTAGCTAAAGAAGAAATTACAATTCATGAAGATAGTTGGGCAGGTGGGGGATCTTTTGGATGCAGTCTTGAATTCTTCAGTAGAGGAGTAGAGTTATTCAATCAGGTTTATACAATGTATGAACAAACTGCTGAGGGTCCAAAAGAACTCAATTTAAAAGTACTTGATATGGGAATGGGTCAAGAACGTGTAGCATGGTTCTCTCAAGGAACTCCAAATATATATGAAGCTACTTTTCCTTATGTAATCTCAAAATTAAGAGCTCTTACAAAAGTTAAATTAGATATGGATCTTTATAACGATTTTTCTAAATATTCAGCTTATTTAAATAATGATGAAGTTGAAGATTTGGATGATGCATGGCAAAAAGTAGCGGATGAATTGCAGTTACCCATAGCAGAGTTAAAAATCAAAATTTTACCTATGACCGCCCTTTATTCTATCGCAGAGCATGCACGAACTTTATTATTTGCGATAAATGATGGAAAGCTTCCATCTAATATGGGAGGTGGATACAATTTAAGAGTAATTTTTAGGCGTGCTATTTCTTTTATCGATCGCTTTGAGTGGAATATTGATCTAGCGGATGTATGTATGTGGCATGCTGAAGAATTAAAAGGGTTATTTCCAGAAGTCTCTGAACAACTTAGTGAAATAAAAGAGATTTTAGATGTGGAAAAAGAAAAGTATTATGAAAATAAAAAAAAAGCCGGAAAAATCCTGGAGAAACGTTTAAAAGAAGGAACGGTTTCTATAGACACTCTAATAGAATTATATGATTCAAGAGGGATAAATCCTGAATTAGTTAAAGAAACAGCAAAGAAATTTG
>CAYUTF010000062.1:0-3578 GCA_964447495.1 uncultured archaeon | reverse complement strand
CAATTATCACAGCACCATACTGCTACTCATATTGTTAATGCTGCTGCTCGAAAAGTGTTGGGAAATCATATTAATCAAGCAGGTGCTAAAAAAACCCTGAAAAACTCACATTTAGATATTACCCATTATGCTCAAATACCTGCTGATAAACTCAATCAGATTGAACAAATTTCAAACGAAATAGTGAATAAGGGGATTGATATAAATTTATCTTTTATACCTCGCTCCGAAGCAGAAAAAAAATACGGGATGAGAATCTATCAAGGTGGTGCAGTTCCAGGTAAAATGATAAGAATCGTAGAAATTCCTAACATTGATGTTGAAGCTTGCGGAGGAACTCATCTAAATAATACGGCTGAAACGGGAAAAATTAAAATTATTAAATCAAGAAAAATTCAGGATGGAATTATAAGGCTTACTTTCACTGCAGGGGAAGCAACTAAAAATTATGAAGAAAAACAAGAACGAATATTGCAGCAATTAGAATCAAAATTTGGAATTTCAAGAGAATTTATCGTTGTTAGAACAGAAGAATTACTAACAAAATGGAAAAAATTGAGCAAGGCTTTAGAATCTTTAAAATTTGGAATAATAGAAAAAGAAGATCTAAAATTAACTTCATGTGAAAAATTTGAGGGGGATATTTTATCAGAATTAGCAAAAATTTTAAAAACAAAAAAGGAAGATAAAATTCCAAAAGAAAACATTCCCTCTCGCATTGAAAAATTTTACTCAGAATGGATTATGGCTAAGGAGAAACTGAAAGATTTTCAGAAGATATTTAGTCCTGATTATATAAAGGAATTAATTAGCACGGCAGAGGATTTTAATGGCTTTAAATTGATTCTTAAGAAATTTTCTAATATCTCTCAAAAAGATCTAAATACTTTATGTAAAAATATCATGAAACAATCAGAAGATTTAATTGCGATCTTTATTAGTTCAGTTCAGAACGGAATCATTATTTTAGGTATGATGGGAAAAAATGCTTCCAATAAATTGAAAATAAATATCGGGGCATTTATAAAAGATATTTCTTTAAAGCTCAATGGTAAAGGTGGAGGATCAATTGATTATGGTCAAGGCTTTATTAATAACCTTCATATTGAAGGAACAGAACTACTCAATATAATTCGAACTGACTTATTTGAACTGATATGAAAATTTAAAAGATATATATAGTGAAAATTCCTTATTTCATAAAATGACTTTATTTCGCCTAAATCTTACTATTATTATCTCTATATATCTATATAGTAATTATATATTATGGTGAAATTGCTTAAAATATGCTCAATTATACTTTACTTAATTAGAGAAGAAAAATGAATTATGTTTCAAGAAATTTTATTGTATCTAAATGAACAAAAGGAGGAATACTTGCATTTGAAAAAGATTATATCACATAATCCTCTTGAAAAATCAATTGATTTCATACTTCATCAAATAGATCAAGATTTAAATAAAATTATAAAATTATGTGAGGTTACAAATGAAAATTGTTTATAAAGAATTTTTATGTCCCGAATGCGGGAATAAATGTTGGCTAAATTCACAAGGAGTATGCGTGAATTGTAGAGATAAGTTAATTTTAGATGAAATCGCGCAAACTCGAAAACTAAATAATGATTTGTATCATGCTAATATGATAATATAATATGTTCTTTTTATATTATATAAACCTATAAGTTTAACAGTTTTCAAGCTGCTTTTACTTCATTAATATAATTTAAAATTTAATATACATTAAAACACATTAGATAAAAAAATATCTAATGAGTATGGTCGAATTAGCATGGTTGAAATAATACAAATTAGCGATTTACATTATGGAAGTGAATTTGTTCCGGAATATATGGAAAATATTATCAAATACATAAAAGATACTAATCCTGATATAGTAATATGTACGGGTGATATTGTACATAAGGGAAGGGTTGTTGAATTTGAGAATATTCTTCCTTATTTCAATAGGATTAAGGATATAACCAGATTAATGGTAATTCCAGGAAATCATTGTGCCAAAAATTCTGGGCTTATTTTTTTTGAAAGATTAATTGCTCCTAGAAGGTCAAAAATAATCATAGAAGATAAAGATACCATTATTGTAGGTTTATGTTCCGCAAGAGATGACATGAGTGAAGGAATGATAGGAGACGAACAATTAGACTGGATGGGGAGATGCTTTAATAAAAATTTAGAAAATAGAATTATCGCACTACATCATCATTTAATCCCGGTTCCGTTATCAGGACAAAAATTTACTACAGTTCGCGATGCAGGAGAGATTATTGAATTTACTCAGTTATTCGAGATAGATTTAGTATTAATGGGCCATAGACACGTACCTCATGCTCATGTTATTGGACCTACAACCTACCTCTATTGTGGTACATCGACTTCAAAAAAAGTCCGTGCTGATGATACTCCCAGTTTTAATCACATTTTCTTGGATGAAGGGGATCTGGAAGTCTATATGGTCCATTCAAATAATTTAGATAGACATCTTCTATTAGAACGCCGAGAAAGTCGAACTAAATTTGTGCGACCTAGAAGAACTCGGATTGAACATCTGCTGAGCTCTAAAGTATGGGATGAATAGAGTATGAGAAAAGTATTGACAAGGCGTATAGAAGGAAAGCATTTAAATAAATTTATAACATCTAATCATTTTTAAAAAGAGTTTTATAACAACTACAGCAAGGAATTCCTATTTTTAATTTTTTCCTCTTATATCCATTAAAACTTTGGGACGCCTCTATTACATTATAAATTTGTTCTTTTAATTTAATGAGTTCTGGATCATTACTGATATAGATACTTTTCAAAGATTCATGATGATTTTCTTTTTTACATATTGGACATACTGGAAAATACTGAATAAATTCTTTAAATTCTTCAGAATCAAAATCTCTATGAGTATAAAGGGAGAAATTGTTAAGAGGATAATTGGGATCAATTGCTTCAACAATAGATTTGAAAATCTCTAATTTGTTATTATTATCATCATAAACAGAAGTAAAAAAGACATTGAGTAAATTTTTTTCTAATATATATTCATGAATTTCCTCATTATTTATTTCAAATTTTCCTAAATCGTACTTAGTGCCTATTAATATTATTGGAATGTTTCCAGCATTCTCTCTAAATAAACTTATCCAGCCATCTAATTCTAGAAAGGAATTTCGATCTGTTAGATCAAAACATATTAATGCAGCACAAGCTCCTCGAGTAAAATAATGAAAGAGAAATCGAAATCTTTCCCGATCTTTTAAATCCCATACAATAAATTTATAGTTATCAGATACATTAGCATAACACTCAACAGTTTTAAATGAAACCCCAATGGGGCTATCATTTAAATTATCTCCATTTATGAATGAAGTTTTTCCCGAATTTTCCGCACCACCTAATATTACTTTCAGTTTATACGATTTAGGAATGATAACTTCCCTCCATTCAAATCTAATGAATAATAAAATATTTTCCAAACTATAAATAAGAATTTAGAATAAAAAATGTTACTGTGATTTAATCTCAAATAGGTTACCAAATTTATCTTTTAAAAATAAATAATA
>CAYUTF010000061.1:0-19983 GCA_964447495.1 uncultured archaeon | reverse complement strand
CATTGTTACCAGATTATTTAACTGAATAAAATTATATATTTTCACACTATATTAAGCTAAAAATTTAAAAATTACAATTATAAGGTGAAAGTTCACAATATCGGCACCGGTGTGTGGTTTGAAGATGTTAATAATATACATTGGGATAATCTATACAGTGCTATCTTTAGGTTATATGGATATCCCGCATATTTATGAGGTGAAAAAAAATTAGAGAATCAAGGGCAATCATTCTTAAACATCCATGTACGATCCGAATTAGGAGTAATTTTAGGATTGTACTCCATAATTCTGTTTCTCGGGAACGCAGGAAGACATTTAAATTACTTAGAGAAAATAACGATCCCGATTCAAGAGAGTTTCAAGAGTTGCAGCTTTATCGCGAAAATCTTGGTGTATGGGAGAAGGAATCAATCGTTCAATGCCCATTCTGTAACAGTATAGGTGAAGACATGATATATAAAGAATTATTTAAAAGAAAATACTGGATCTGCACCGGATGCGATAGAAAGTATGATTTTCATATTTAGCACTTTTTATTTTATGCATTAGGGTTCATTTATTATGTTATAAGGTTTTATTAAGGGATAATTGCCTAAATATATAAAACTCAAATAATATATTTTGTATAATGCTAATATTTAATATGTGAAATAAACGTGCCGCAAAGATATTATAGGAAAGGAAAGAAGACATACGCAAAGGACCAGTCCTTCGAGCAGGACCAAGTTGGAGAGGAAAAGGAGAGGTATTTCATAAGCATAGAATTAATGAGCCTAAAAACTATGAAGGATTATGATATATTGGGTTGGCGAGGTGAGTTCTATTTTAAAGTAGATTCCGAGGATAAAGTTTTTAAAGCGCGTTGGCCGAATAAAGGTGAAATTAAGCTTCAGCGCAATCAAGAATTTACCTCGAAAGCAGATATGTCTATCTGGAGTCAATTTATAACTGTACGGGCAGATGAAAGCATAATTCTCCCAATCAAAGTAATCCTTAGAGAGAAAGATCCTCTTCAGAAAGATAGCAACATCGCTAAACAAGAATTTGAGATTCGGTTACCCCAGAAAACAGAATATGTCATTCTACAGGATGAGAAGGAAAATACTAAAGCAAAACTTCGCATCCAAGCCACAAGAACGAGATATTAAACCCAACCTTTTTTTTTAACTATTTTTTATTTTTTATTTTAACGTGAATTTTTCATATTCAGATTGACATGGGTGATTATCTGTGACCCAGAATTCGCGTTTGAGGGGAAGTATAATTATAGAGCCCAAAGTTCCTGCAGCAGGACCATGAGTACAGACGGTAAAATCATCTGGTTCTCTATTTTCATGATCTCTTAAAATTTCTTTAATTGTTTCTATCGAAATTTGACCTTTGTACTTGTTGAGGAGCTCAATTTCTCTTTTATATCGTCTAATTGGTGATTCTATAGGGCTAATATCCATATCATCCATTTTAAATCGAACATACTCAGGTAAATTAGCATCTTTAAGATCTTCTGTCTGATAATGATTCGTGTGCGCTAATATTCCCTCTTTAGGCCGACGCAGAGCAAAACGAGTGCTGGTAGTTTCTATTATGCAAGTATCTCCCGATATATCCATTAATCCACAATGAAACCCATTAGCACGTCCAGAAAAATGGGTAATAAAATCAATAGCTTGTTGAGTTGTTGCACAAGTTTCTAAGGCTTCTTGTATGATGAAAGTAGCTGGAACACCTTTTAATCTGAAATCTAATGGTTCCTTTTTCCATGAGCGACCAAAATTATACCCTATTGCTAAGCCTTTTTCATTTAGCCCTATATGGCAGCCCACCAAAGGATATTGGGTAAAGTTCAGATTTCTATATCCATTATCCGGCAATTCTTCACGAACCACCTGAAATGGTTGGAGAACATTAGGAAAATCATAATTTCTCCCAAATATCATAGCGTTATCTATAGTAGCGCTGGGTAATGCAAATATCATTGAGCAAGCGGGAACTGGAGGGTTTTTATATAATGAGTTTGGGTCTCCTGACATGACCTCTATAAAATGTCCGCCATAAATCAATCTTTTACTTATTCCGGCCGCTTTACTCAGAGAAATCATCTTCTCATGCTGATTTGGAAGGAGTTGTGATAATGATTTTTTGGTATTCTTTTTTCCAATAATTCCCAAAGCAAATTTTATAATGGAGAGTGGAATGAATTTCGAGGTAACTTCTGAAAACATTTTTGAGTGAAATACTGTATCAAATGTGTGATGAATTTTTTCTTTTAATTGTTCTCCCTGTAGGTAACCCCGCTCATTAGGACTGCCTTTTAATTTGATGAATTCAACCATAAGTAATTAATCTTAATGTGATTTAAAAATTTAATTAAAAAAGAATAAGATCCCCTATAAAATACAGACCCTGACTTTGGACTCTTTTTCTATTTCCATTTCTGGATTTTCTATATTTCTCATACCATCATTATTTAGTAGTATAATTATTTTTAGAATAAATAAAAGGTTATGAATTATTCAATTGGAATCTGCTAAGAAATTAATCAAGTTTACAAAAATGGTTAAATTTAATTTAACTTGGTATGTTACTTTACTAAAAGAAAATACTTTTTTTTAAAAATACAATTACTTGGTAAGGCTTTGAAAATGAATAATGATCATCATCCTGAAGTAACTTATCACATAATTATCGCAGAACTATCTGATGCAAAAGGTATCCACACTGCTCTAAAGTCAAATTTAGTTGAAATTGAAGATATTAGTAAAATTTCTGATGAAAAAAGGAGAGAATTAGAAGAAAATGGTTTTTTAAGGATAGAAGCAGATATGATATATTATCAAAAGCTAATTAAAGATAAAAAAACCGATATCTATGTTGCAAAGACTAAAAACGAGGAAATATTAGGGTTTATAAGTATTCACAAGAACCAAATGGATATAAAAACATTACGGAGCACTTTAAATAACCTTTATATCAAAAATCAACGTATAGCGCATTTACTTACAAAGGGGAATGGTGGTTTTACCTACTTGGATCAGATAAGTATTCTGGTTGAGTATAAACGCCGAGGAATAGCAACTGCGATATTAAAACAAATATTAGCTGATATAGATTCTCCCATAGTAGCTTTTATTGTAAAAAAGCCACTAGAAAATAAAGCTTCTGTTCTATGGCATGAATATAACGGGTTTAAGCTAGTTGGAACTGCCGATGGTAAATATAAAGGCATTTTTTTTGAATGGAATATTTACATTCACTTCAATAAAACCAAGCTGTATTAAGTCCCTTTCAAATCACTTAAAAAGTATTTACTACCATAAAGAAAAATTCCATCACTAACTGAAATTATCTTCATGAAGGAGATAAAAAAGAAAACTCTCTAATCAATGATAACTCGATTAGTCTTCTTCTTCTCCTGATGCTAAATCTTTAGCAAGTTCAACGCCCAAGTCAAAAAATTGTTTCATGGAGTGATAAAAAATGTCTCCAATAAGCTCTCCATCTTCATGAGCCGCTTCTAATTTTTTTATTAACTCTTCTTTGCGTTGCTCTAGCTCGGAATTTAATTCAAATTCACTTTCCAAATACATTTACCTCTTTTTTTTTAATCATCCATAGGCTGAATTTTTAGAGAATCAATGATATTAATAATATCCTCTGCAAGTTCATACCTTTGATCTCGATATTTCTCACGATTCAATCGCTTCTCCACCGGTAAAGGAGTACCGATTTTTACTCTAATTCCTTGCGAATCGATCAAATTCAAGATCTTGGTTTTTTCTGTGTAAATTGCTAACGGAATGATAGGAGCATCCCCCGCTACGGCAAATTTAATAATTCCTGCCATCGCTTTTATTTGGATATCTTTCTCTAATTTAGATTCAGGAGTCATCGCGACAAGATCACCGGCCTCATTTAAATAATGGAATACTTTATCAATTGGCTCAGTATCTTCTTTGTCTAATGTGCTCCGAAACATCCCTAACGATTTAAGAACGGGTCCATACATTTGATTCTTCATAAGTTTATGATGCACCATAAAATGAATCCTTCTCCCCGTCACTTGACTAATAATTAGCATATCTCTTAATGCGTTATCACTTATCGTAGTCAGGATCGCTTTCCCCATGATAGGAACATTCTCTTTCCCCTCTATCTTCAGATCAGCAAAAGCTGTAAGACCAAACGCACCAAGTCCCTTTACGGTGCCATAGAGTAAGTCTTCCATCAAATCCTTGCTAAACATCTTCTCTTTTCCTTTGGTTTCCTTTTCTACCGTATTTTCTACCATTTTCTTAACCTCTCTTATAATTTATCAATAAAATTATTTACTTCCTCCATCCGTCTCTCATAATATTCCTTTAAATCTTTTTCAGAAACGAATGTAGGTATTACCTTTTCAGTGTATAAGTCAAAAATTGTCGATAACTTTATCTTATGTTTGATAGTATCGAAAAAGTCTTCTCCCCTCTCTCTCAATTGCTTTATAAATTCTGCCATTTTGTATACACCTTTAATTATATTAAAATTATGTTAATTGATCCCACTTTCCACAACGTGAACCCCAACGCGCAATAACCTTATTATCCTGTTCAGGCATTTTAACCTGTACAATCTCACAATTATTAGGGCAATCGCCACAATAGAAAGTAGATGTCTTAAATTCAATATCAGATACTTCTAAACCCCGAAATACAGTTTCACTGCCGTTCTCAAGATAATAATCTCTGACTAGGATTGCCATTCCAAGGGCTCCCATCAATACATTATATTTCGGTACAATAACCTTACAGCCCAAATGTCTTTCAAATGCTTCAATAATTCCTTTATTATACGAAACTCCCCCTTGAAATACCACGGGCTCTTCCAATTCTTTTCCTTTTCCCACATTATTCATATAATTTCTTACCAACGAATCACACAAACCCGCAATAATATCCTCTTTCGAAAATCCCGCGTTCTGTTTGTGAATCATATCTGACTCCGCAAATACCGTACATCTTCCGGCAATACTCACGGGGTTTTTTGCTCGAATAGCGTAATCTCCAAAATCCTCAATTGGAATGCCCAATCGTGATGCTTGATGATCAAGAAATGAGCCTGTACCTGCTGCGCATACCGAATTCATCGAAAAATCTACGATGATTCCTTCACGAAGGATAATGATTTTCGAATCTTGCCCTCCAATTTCAAGAATGGTTCTTACATCAGGATACATTGATTGTGTAGCAACCGCATGGGCAATTATTTCCGTCTTCGCTAAATCGCCACCAACGACCGCCTTAGTTAAATACCTTGCTGAACCGGTAGTCCCGCAACATTTTATAACATAATCATGCAAATCTGTATTTTCTTCAATATTATCACGTAATTCTCCCATCCCTGCTTTCGCAGAATCTATAGGGGAACCTCGATTTCGCAAAAATACACTTGTCAGGACTTTTCCATCGATATCCATCAAGACAAATTTACAGGAAACCGATCCTATATCAATCCCTAAGAACGCTTCTTTCTTGCCTTCTTCATTTTTTACTTTATCAGATACTTCAACCATGCTTTCTCTTCACTCTGCTTGAATTAATTGAGCGATTTCATTATAAAAAACGTCTCCGTAATGCGGATAAATTTTCTTCTTTCCATTTGCCATAAATTCAGGGTTTTTTTTAATTTCTTGATTCCGTCTAGATTCCATTAAGTCGTAAAACGCCTCTAATCTTGTTCGAAAGCCCTCTTGACCACTCTGCTCATCAAAAGAAAAGTAGATTATTGGAAGATCGTAGATTTTCTTAAGTTTATTGGTTATAATTGTTCGAGCGGTTACTTCGGGCATGCAGGTAAACGGATACGAATGAACAAATCCATCAAACCCCGCGTTTGCCTTATCAATATATTCTCCAAGAACCCAAACACATTCCCCGCCAATATCCATCGGCATATAAGGTTTTGCTAAATGCTCGAGCCATTTTCGATGATAATTAAGATGAAATTTATGCACCACCCAATCATAAAGGCTTAGGCTTTGATGAATTTCAACTCCCATCTCACCCAATTTTCGTCTAATATCTAAATTAACATACGGTTCTAGACTGATATGAATCTCACCAGAAAGACCAACCCTTAAAGGAGTTCTAGTTTTATCAACATCAATGGAATTGAAATCGTCTTTTATCACTTTTTTGAAGCTACGTAATTCTGACAACGAATTTGCATTATCTAATTTCTGCAACAATTCATTAATTACTCGAGTTGTGTCGCCTAAATTACGTTCATAAGCACGGAATAAACCTTCCGCAGTTTGAATGTCATTGAGCAATTTTGATTTTTTCAAGAAATAAATTACGGCTTTAACAAATTTTGAATAGATAAACAAATCCCTTCGACCGCTCAATTCTTGGAGGGTCTTGACCCAGTGAAATTCAAGAAGATCTGCCTGATCCAAAGGAATTACCCTTACATTTTTGTATCCCATATCCCTTAAAATGCGCTCTTGTACACTCGCATAAAATCCGAAGCGACATGGACCACAGTCAACTGCCATTACAAGAGTATCGGCTCCCTTCTTAATAGAACTCACAAAATCCCCGATTGTAGCTTTAAATGGAAAACATACAAATTCGGGGCTATGTTTAACTCCGATTTTGATTGCCTCTCGATTTGTAGGGTCGGGAAGGACAACTTCTAAATCTAATGCCGTGAACAGTGTTTTGAATGCGACCCAGCTGGATCCCATATTCGGAAAGGATATGAGCATTATTTATTTGTTTTTTGTGGGTGTTTTACATTTTACTTAACTTGGTATTTGAATAAATAACACAATCTTATATAAAAAATTACCCATTACGTTCAGAATCTCAAAAGTATGATAGTTCTATTAAAAATATACCAAAATTTTAATAAAACTAAGACTATGTGTAGGAATTTATGGAGCACATAACGAGAAAATGCACAACTTAGTTAATAAAAAAGAGATTAAGTATTCAAATGTAGAAGGCAAGAAAGAAAGAGTAAATAATAGTAATTAATTCATTTGATATCCAAAAGTAGGGAAGTAAGTTTAAAGCCTTTTAATACACTACTACATCAGATTTCTAAGATGAAAATAAATAAATAGAAGGAATAGTTTAATCTTAGAAACAATTATGTTGTCTGATAAAATTTAATTTTCGCTTTCCATCTCGGTTCTAATCCCAATTTTTTTCTTTTTCGGCGGACCATCTCAACAAAGCTTTCGATCCGAGTCATCATACCCGCCTCACCTGAATGTTCGTCCATTATGATCTCCAAAAAGGGCAACCCGACAACTTTCATGTCGCGCATAATTAATTCTGAGATAAGACTATCAGGACCGCATGCAAAGCTAATTAAAAAAATAACACCATCTATTTCATTTCGTCCTTTTGTTAGGAAAAATCGTATGGCTTGCATTATTTCCTCCTCATGGCGCCAGTAATTTCTTAGGATTCCGCCCCTTGGATTTACGATGACCGGTTCTTTAAAGATAAACTCAGGGATGTTTTCAATTGTGAGAACTTCCACATCTTGATCTTGTAATTTTTTAATAAAATCTAAATTAATGAAGGTATCAAATATGTTATACGCATGACCGAGCAATAGAAATCTGATATCCCCTTGAATTTTCTTTTTTGGTAGTTTAAAGGGAATATTTCGCTGGACTAAACGTAATGCGTGATTCACAGAACCCCCTTGGCGTAAAAATTCATGGTATTCATCAAAATAGGCTTGGGCTTTTTTATAAGCGTCAAGAGAGGCATTTTGACCTTTACCGAGCTGTTTACCAAGTTCTACAGCAGAAGTAGCAATAGGAAATTCTTTTACATTTACTTCAAAATTTAAAATCTTTGGTACTTCCGGTAGAATCTTAATTACATCAGGTAGGGATAAAAATTTCGGGCAAAAATACGAATCTTGATCTTCTGAGACATATCGAGGTACAAATAGAAAGTCTAAATCGGGATTTTCCTCGATTAATTTTAGCACTTGACCGTAATATATTTTTACGGGGATACACAGTTCACCAAAACCATGAGTGACTCCCTCTTCAACGATTTTCTTATTTGTTTGAGGGCTTAATATGATTTCAACATCCAATTCTTCTAATAATTTTTTCCAAAATGGATAATAACGATAGTAGTGTAGAGCTCTCGGTATCCCTACTTTATATCTCGTTCTCTCACTATGTTCACTAAGTTCCATCGTAAAGAAACCCCTTACCAATTACGCATCTGGAGTGTCATACATGAGTAATTCTTTTAGTTGAGCCATCATATTCGCGGTTAATCGCTTAAGTTCATCATAGTCAGGCACTGGTTTGCCCCAATATTGCTGATGTTCCATAAAGGCTGGTCCTGCTTTAAAGATTTGACCCTTATAAAAGTTTAACATCTTAGCGTGCTTTGGGTAAGTATGTTCTGTACCAGTTATACCAATTAGTAAGATTGGAACTTGCTTCTCGATTGCAAGACGTATAGCTCCGGTATGGCCCTCTAATAATTCCCCTTCGCCAAGATTAGTAGTACCTTCAGGATAGATCATAACGATATGACCATTATCTAAAAGGTACCCCGCATAATTATAGGAATCTCGGTCGCTTTGCCCACGCTTTAGAGGAAACGCGTGATGATTACGAATCCATGCATTAACTACCGGAGGTTTAAATAATGTTTGTTTCGACATTTGATAAATCACACGATGCTTATGATAGATCATGCTCGTCGCTGTCATTATAACATCCCATTCGGAATTGTGATTGGTACAAAGGATAGCAGCACCAGAGTCGGGAATATACTTATCATAATCAATGACTTTATAGGGTAACATGAGGTCACTCCAATTATGAACCAACCATCCTGAAAAATTCTGAACCGCCTCTTGGAATGTATCTCGAAGCCCGAAAACTTCTAAACTTTTAAGAAATGCATACCAGGTATCATCCACTAACCTTAAAATGCTTTTCCCTAAATCTTTCATATATGATTTGAAAGTAAGTTTTGGAACTCTTTCGATATCTTCAACACTTCCGATAGAGAGACCCTCCTCGACTTTACCGTATGTCCCTTCCTTTAATTCAAAAATGATAGTTCGTAGTTCATCATTTAACCGATGTATTTCTTCATAGGTCACTGTGTTAATATCATAATTGTCATAATAAATAGGATCACCAACCCGAACAATTATTTGTGTGGGTTTCATCATTAAATTTCCTTTAGGTAATGCATTTAGAGAACCAACAATCCCCATGGGGACAATAGGTACATCCATCTCAATTGCTAATCTTACAGCTCCCGTCTTAAACTCTCCTAACTCACCATCTTTGCTACGGGTGCCTTCCGGAAAGATTCCCACCCAATCACCTTTTCTAATAACTTGTCGCGCGCGCTCCCAACCAGCTTCAGGGTGCTCACGATCCACTTTGAAAGCACCTAAATTCGAAAATAATGTCCTTACTAAAGGAGTTTTAAAATTATCAAGTTTACTCATAAATCTAATGCGGCGATGGCATGCAGCACCAAGAAGGAAAGGATCTATATGAGATTGGTGATTAGAGACCACTACGCCAGGTCCAAATTCAGGAAACATGTTTTTTTTCGGATAGATCGCCTTAAAATTCCATAATGTCCTCACGAACCATTTTACATAAATATATGCTGCCCACCATTGAAGTTGTCCCTCTTTATCTTCTACATTTAATCGCTTTACAGCTTGACGATAAACATCATTTATAGGGTCAATTGGATTGTATTTTAATAGTTGATACATCCAGTTTTGATGACGCTTACCAAGCTCTAACTCTCCTTTCATTTTTTCCTTTTCAGTTTCGGTTAGCTCATCTTCATCAATTTTTTTAGCAGCTTCTATTTCATTCAGTTCCATACTATTCATCCTCTTAGGATTTTATTTTAAGACCTTTTTGAGTATTTGAATTTGATACTTTTTTTTGTTCAATTAAATTAAGAAAATCATCCAACGATTCAACTAATATATCTGGCTTGAATTCTGTTAAGGTTTGCTTACTACTCACACCGCTCGCGATGGCAATTGTCCAAACACCAGCCTCTCGTCCCACCTCGATATCCGATGGCATATCTCCAACCATTATAAAATCTTTCAACTTGCACGATTTATAACTTTCAAAAATTGGGCTCAATGCCTTAGGATCAGGTTTTAAGGCAGGTAATACATCCGCTCCAAATATCCCTTTGAAAAAGGGTTTGATATTTTCCTTCTCTAGATGTTCGAGCACATTTCTCGTTTGATTATGGGATACAATAAAGAGATCAAACGATTTTTTAAGTTTTTTTAATATCTCTACTGTGTTAGGAAATAACGGAGCTTCCTTCGCATATGTCAAATATTTCGTAAAAATTTTTATAGCTATCTCAAGCTTCTTAAAAAATGTCAATGATTTTAGTGAGGAAATATACTTAAACATTTCATAGGATTCAAGCAAGATTTTTGGAAGAGGATACCCTTGAATTGTTTCCATTAATGCCCCGATCTCCTCTATTGTGCTTGTAATATCGGCATTAATATTTTTCGCTTGGTAGACTTCCTCTATTGCTCTCTGAAGCGGTTCCCTTATATCAAGGAGCGTACCGTCAAAATCAAATATTATTCCCCGAATCGAACCCGATTGAAGCCGTTTTATTAGTTGATTGCCAGCCTGCATAAGTTTTAGTTCTAATCTCTGTAATTTTATTAAAAATCAGTGTAGATTTTAATAACTATGTATTTTTTATCGTTGAATATCTTTACTTAAAGATTCATTTGTTTTTATATTTAACCGTCTAAATAATATGCGATAAAGTATGAAAACTAACTAGCGATAAATTGAGATTTGGGAGCGAATGGTTCGAGAAGAACATTATTTTTAAATGATACGACGTTTTAAAGTTAAATTTTGGGGAGTGAAATTAGGGATATTCAATTTGAATGTGTGGGTAGGTATTTCGTAGATTTTGGACCATGTCGCTGGGGAGGGGGTTTCTCTGTAGATTTATGTATGGAGGTGAGCAATATTGTCGAGGTTTTTAATGTTAACAATATAAATATCCGACAAGTCAATAAATTCAAGGTATTCGAGTGGTTCTGGGACGCTAAATGAACAAAAATAGTTGTTGGATGATTAAATTTCCACGAACCCTTTCCAAAAAGTATCGTAAATATGAGGGATTACCAATAGTAAATTGGGTACTTATCCGCAATGGGATAATGCTAGTCATTGAATTTTTCTAATTTTTTCAAATTTTTAAGATAAGGCAGTATCTCTTCTCGTGAATAATACCTTTTTTCAGGTTTATTTTTCTTGGAAAAAGATGGAAACATATTGTGCCGCTGACGAACATCTAATTCTTGTAGGTTAAGATTGTGATCAATACCTTCAATTTATTGAATTTTATTATCGAATAGGTTAAGTTCTCTTAATGATTGGAGCTTATCAAGACCTTGTATCTCAGAAATATTATTATGTTTTAAATTAAGATGCTTTAAATTTATCAATGAATTGAGGCCTTCAATATGTTCAATTTTATTCTCCGATAAATCCAAGAATTCAAGATTCACAAGGGAGTCTAGACCTTGTATTTTTGTAATCATATTTGCCATAAAAGAGAGATATCGGAGATTTTTAAGATTTTCAAGACCTTCAATGGTACTAATGCCATTACTATTAAAATTTAGCCATCTTAAATTAGTTAAATTATCAAGGCCTTCAATTTTCATTACAAATCCACCCTCACAATCAAAATAACTTGTGCCAAAATTAAGTACTTTAAGGTTTTGAAGATTATCTAAACCTTCAATTTTGTCAATATAACAATTGCACCCAAGATCTAGAATTTCTAAGTTAGTTAACGTATCAAGCCCTTTTATTTTGGTAAGATATTCACTTCCAACTATTCGCAATTCTTTTAAATTAGTGAGTTTTTCAAGCCCATCGATTTCCATTAGGTATATTTCAACGACAATTAGGCCTTCAAGATCATGTAATTTTTCTAATCCTTCAAGTTCAGATATTCTCCTCAGATTAGTATCCCAGATGGGTAAAAAATCATACTGTGCTAATTGAGGTAAATTTTCCTTAGATTGGATGAATATTTTTTTACCCATAAGAGTTACATAATTTTGTTCTTTTCGCATGCTTATCATGAAGAAAAATACTAATTTAAATAAATGGAGTCTTAAGTTCTTCTAATTTAAAAAAAGGATAATTTTATTTATAAAAGTTTCAATTCGGATGGAATTGACCTTACATCAAAAAGTGAGAGTTGCATACTCGCTAAGCCTATAGATAAAAGAAAACCAAGCATCAATCTTTCTGCATCTCTTCTAAGTTCTAAAGTATTTTAAACAATACCCAACGCTTGCTAAATATGAAGATTGTATGGTTTCTTAGAGTATTCCAATTAGTCTTGGTCCATTCAATTAATTCATCAGGGTGATCAGTAAGCGGACTGAGGGGTAAAAGATATTCAAGATTTCCTTGACGATATGCGCCATAAATATTCCATAGGTATTCTTTATAGGAATTTGTACTGAAACCTACCTTATTAATAAAAAATTTAATTTGAATATGTTGATAAGTATTTCATAGATTTTGGAACGAGTAATGTGAAAGAAGGCTTTATTTCAAATTATATTTTTTAAGATTGTATCTATTTCTGTAAATTGCCATAAACTTTATTATTTTTCCTTAATTCTATTTTTTAATTTAATATAGTATGTGGGATGTACTTAGTGGGGAAAAAAGGTTATAATCTCCTTCCAATTCTCTTTTCCGCGTTCTTCAGAATCGCAATAAGTGTAACAATTGGTTTAGCAATCCCATTATATTTAATAGGGATAGATCTTAGCTCCGAAATCATTGGAATTATCACTTCTGGTACAGCAATGGCTTATCTATTTTCTCCGTTAATATTTCGTAATATTCATAACAAGTTGGGATTAAAATTAACCCTTATAATCTCTTCATCAGGCGCGTTGGTTATTCAAATCATTCTGCAGTTTAATTTATACCCATTGATTATATTTATTCTCTTAATTTCTGATGGGATTCTCTTAGGTTTTTTTTGGCCAGTTTTAGCGAGCACAATCTCTACAATATTGGATCAGAATGAATATAAAGATAATACTGTTCAAAAAAATAAGTTAATGAAAACTTATAGTCTATCATGGAATTCAGGAGGAATTTTCGGCTTTATTTTAGGAACTTGTATTCTCTTCTTTATTGATGATAATCTTATTATGTTTAAGTTTTCACTAATTTTTGCAATCATTGGAGTTATTTTTGCTTTTTTTATTAAAAATCCAAATTTTAATCTTGAATCAGAGCCCGTAATCCCAATGGATAAAGGTGTAAAAGCCATTCCTAAGAATGAAGAAGTCTCCTTTCCATTGTATATTCCCCTTGTAATGATTGGCGTATATAGTTTTTTAATTGGAGGAGTAGGATTAGTCTATCCCCTAAAATCAAATCTTTTGAATTTTTCACTATTTACAAACTACTTATTTTATGCCTTTAGACTTTCCTCTCAAACGATTACTATTGCAAAATCAATGGATTTTAATATTGCACGATTAAAGAAATTATTGCCCTTCTCAATTATGATTGTATTTTGTAGCCTTTTTTTAATGGCTATTAATCAAAATATCATTATTTTTGGATTTTTATTCTTTACTTTTGGCATGTTCTTATCTATTAATTATACGTTTTCATTCAAATTGATAGTTTTTAAAAATATAATTAACAAAACTTCAAAATATAGCGTTTACTTTGAGACAATAGTTGGTTTTGGCTACTTTTTTTCTCCGATTGTAATAGGATATATAGCAACTTTCGGGATTGATATCGGATTTTTCTTTTTAACAGGTTTAGCTTTATTTGGTGTGGTATTTTTTGTAATTCTTAGAAATAAAATTAGTATTTGGTAAAGAATTAGGAGAAAAACAGCCTATTTTTTTGTTTTTGAAAAGCAAGAATTAAAAAAAAATTGATTTATTATCACTATGAAATAACATACATCTTATATTTAGATTTTCTAATATACTATCCATTGGAAAAAGGCTCTTGAATTCTCAAATTAATAAGCAAATTAACGCTTCAGCTTTATCGGAAGGAAATTATACATTTAAGATTATAATCCTTGGAGATTATCAATCGGGAAAATCATCCTTAATACAAAAATTTCTTGAAAATACCTTTACTGAGTTTCATCATCCTACAGTAGGATTTAAAATCATTAAAAAAACCTTAATATTCGAGGAGAGAGTCAAAGTAAACTTAATTATATGGGACACGGGAGGTTTAAGTTCTCAAGTTTCACCACTAAGAGAAAAAATATTAAAAAATGCTGATGCTGTAATCATTGTCAAGGAATTAAAAAGTCATATTAACGTTAGAGATTTTAAAAAGTGGTTTAATCAATATATTGAAGACGATTTGCATGAGATTCCGATAAGCATCGCAGGAAATAAAGCAGATTTGCATCCTAAACTTATACCAGATGCGTCAAAATATATTGGCTTTTATTTAAAAGAAAATAACTTTAAATTTTATTATAACTCGGCCAAAACAGGAAAGAATGTTGATATCCTCTTCAATGATATAATAAAAAGATTAATAGATAGAAAAGATAATCTACTCAATCAACCATCTAATAGATATAGTAGGTATAATCTCAATAATTATGAGATAGATACATTACAAGAAATTGAAAAGCTTATTTTCAATAATAGCAAAAACCCTCACATAAAGACACAATATGATTTAAAGAAGCTTAAAAGAAATGGACTTCCAAGAATATACAGTTGTGAGAATGATTCCTTTGGAATAGTAGTTCAAGATGGTACGTTAATTGGATTAGGGTTATTTAATTGCGACTTAAAGGACTTACCTACCAATATTAAAAACTTGAAATTTTTAAAAAAGTTAACATTGAAATGTAATCCACTTGGAAAAGTCCCAGAAACTTTATTTCAACTAAAAAACCTCGAATTTTTGGATTTGTCTCTAACAAATATATCCAATCTTCCAGAGGATTTAAAAGATTTAAAGAATCTAAAGAGTTTGCATTTAGAAAATAATTATATAACTTCTTTACCTGATCAATTGGGACATCTCGACAGTTTAGAGCATTTAAATATTGAAAATAATCCCTTAAATGAATTACCCGATTCTATCTGTGATTTAAGGCATCTTAAATCACTATATCTTGAAGCACCACCAATCTTCTATAAAGGAACTTTAAATAAATTACCTTCTTGTATTGGAAATCTGATATCACTAGAAGTGTTAGATTTAAGTTCTTGTGAATTACAAGAGCTCCCCGATTCTATAGGAAAACTCGATTCTTTAAAAGTATTAGATTTATATGAGAACAAACTTCTATCAATTCCAAATTCTATTGGAGAGCTGAAACAATTAGAAATTATAAATTTAGAGAATAATCAATTAAAAGAGTTGCCTGATTCAATTGGAGATTTAGTGAGCTTAAAAAGGATTCTATTGAAAGGAAATCCATTAAACATTAAAGGATCGAGTAAGTTTCAATCAATGGCATTAAAATCATCTGGTAGTCGATATGATCGCCTAATGCAGATTGCTAGTAAATGTAAAATTGAAGAGGAAATTGGAACTCATTATGATAAAATTATTGATAATAAAAGAATTCTCAGAAGTTTGATACCTTTTTTATATGCAGGAATAATCGCTTTGATAGGTTTAATCACATTTTCAATAATTGATACTGATTTTTTAGTTTATAATACTCTACTAAGTGGAGCGCTGTTTCTGATTGCTATATCTATAAATTTTTTAATTGGGTTATGTATTATTGCATCAGTATCTAAATATTTCAAACTCTCGACATTAATGGTAAAGCAAAAAGCTTTCAAAATATTTGATATATTCGTAATGATATATCTTATTTGGTCAATTCGAGCCGCATTTAAAGCTCTTTTTTCTATAGAACTTATTCCTTCTGTTAATATTGCATTTGAGTTTGCTGTCCCTGATTCAATGTTAGAAATCTTACAAATCCTAGGATATCATCTTGATTTATCGTTTTTAGATAATATTGATCTTTTCTTCGGTCATTATTACTTCAAAATTTTTAGTACAGCATTGGTGTTCTGGGCACTTTACAAAAATGGGCTTACAAATGCAAGAAAAACCGCTTATGAGGCGAAAGGCAATAATAATATCTTCTATTTCTTAATTATAGGCCTTTTTGGGGCAATTATTTTAGCGATAATGGATTATAGTAATCTAAAACAGTTTATAAATATTGGATACAATTTAGGAGTCATAATTGGAGCGACAATTTTTATTTGGGATAATAATAAAGACCATTTGAATGGATTCTACATATATATGGCATTATTAATCGTTGGAATTACAACATGCTGGCTCCTATCACTTTTCAATATAATTATATACATCCTTTTCAGTGTAGTTTTTATTATCCTTTACTTTACCATTCGTAAAATCCAACATAAGAAACTTTCACAATTCATTTACTAAGATATTCTTTATAGTAATTCCTTTCCTTATTAACAAAAGCGTCCAAAATTCCAATAGATTCAAATTTCAAAAACCATTTTAAATTAGCATATTAAGGCAACATACTACTGATTTTAATGGCTCAAAAATACCGATATAATTCTATTCTCTGGCCAATTTACTTTTTAAATGGATTTCAAAGCATTGCGTGGGGTGGTATCATCTTTCTTATTGTTCCGATATCACGTATCATCTGGCCAGGAGATCCGAGCCACGCTTTAGAAATGGGTATCATGATCACAACCCTTTCTTGGGCGGCATCCATTTCAGGATTATTATTTGGGTTTCTTATTGATAAATATTCGCGTAAGAAAATCTTATTTATAATATCTATTTTTAGGGGGATCGCCATCATTTTATTAGGATTTGGAATTGAGGGCGGCGAAGAATTCACATGGATCTACTTCTTAATCCTTATTTCGATGTTTGGAGTTTTTGCTGGATTGAGCTGGCCAACTGTTATTTCACTTTCGAATGATATCGTACCGAAAGAACAAAGGTCTCGTTTTTTTGGGAATTATGAGATTGTTCGGTCTTTAACAATGACATTTGGATTTGTTATTGGTGCTCTTTTTATGCAAACAGGATTTTGGCGCCTGTTTTTTTGGATTGCAGGTATTGGTATAATAATGTTTGGAATCATTTATAAAATATTGAGTGAGGAACCTAAGCGCGGTGCTCAAGAGGAAGAATTAATACATCTTCTCAAAAAGGATAATCTAACCTATGATTATAAGATCAGCCGAGAAATGATGAAAAGAACGATGTTTAGTAAGACTAATATTGTTGCTTTAATTGAAGGAATCTTTACATGGATTTTAATGGGCTCTATTAACTTTTTAATTCTAAATTTAATCCAAAATGAACCCCATAATATTTCAGAATTTTCCACGAGCATCTTTATGGTCCTTTTTGGGTTAACAGGAGGAATTGCAGGTCAACTAAGCCTTTCACGATTGAGCGATAAATTTGCTCAGAAATATATGAATGCTCGTGTCTTCATGATAATTTTTGCATTAATTGGAGGGATTATTACTTTTGCCCTGTTCTTTTTTATACCTTGGCCACATTTAAGCATAGAACAAGGAAAAGATGTATTCTTTTTGATGTCATTTCCCACAATATGGTTGATGGGTGCTCTATTTTTCTTTTCAAGGTCTATATTTTCCCTATATATTGTCAATCAAAGCCCTATTCTACAATATATTAATTTACCCGAAGCTCAGGCGCAAATAGTATCTTGGAATCAATTCTTAGAAAACCTTGGGAGGGGTATTGGACCTGCTCTAAGTGGATTACTTTTAGTTCTAACACAATATAACTATCAACAAACTATTCTCTATATTATTTTATGTATCTTACCAGGAATTATATTATGGACGTTTGCATTAAAATGGTATCCCAATAATGTGAACTTTATTAAATCTATCTTGAAGGAAAGAGCAGATATTTTGAAATCAGATTTAAATTAATTATAATATTCTTATTCACCAATAAAAAAAAATAATAAATGATAAAGTTGAGATAAAAAATTATGGTAAAAATATTAGTAGTATATTATTCGCTTACAGGGAATACTAAATTCATTGCTGAACAAATCAGTAATGAACTTAATGCAGATATAGAAGAAGTCAAACCAAAAAAAAATTTAAACCCAGAGAGCAGTTCGAAATTCCTTTGGGGCGGGATGCAAGCTAGTATGAAAAAAAAACCAAAACTGGAAGATTTAACGTACAATCCATCGGATTATGATTTAACTATTATTGGTACTCCTGTATGGGCTTGGACAATTACACCTCCAATACGCTCGTATTGCACCAAATTCGATTTAAAGGGTAAAAAAATAGCATTATGGACATGTAGTGATGGTGATGGGATTAAAGCAATGAAGCGATTTAGAGCGTTTATGGAAGGTACTAACATCCTTGGTGACCACCGTTTTATACATCCGCTAAAAATTGAACCTGAAACTGTCAAAGAACAAGTTATTTTATGGGTGAAAGAATTACTGCGTAAATTAGATTAATCCTTTTTTTACTTTCTATTTTCTTTTAATTTTATTAAATTTCTTTTTTAAAACCTCTTTTTAAATACATTTTGAATAATAAAGATTTAAATTGAAAATCAAGTATTAAATAAAGTAGATTATGAGCGATTTGAGATATAAGCTTTGTATATTAGGTGACGCAGGAGTTGGCAAAACTACATTAACACATCGCTATATGGAAGGCTTATTTGAAGAAAAATATGCCCTTACAATCGGAATGGAATTTTATTTAAAAAAACTTGAAGTAGATGGACAAAAAGTTACATTACAGATCTGGGATTTTGCCGGAGAAGAGAAATTCCGATTTCTTTTACCTGGTGCCATTAACGGAGCAAGCGGAACACTTTTTCTATTTGATATTACCCGATATAAAACATTTGGTAATTTAAAGAATTGGTTAGCCGTTTTTAATGAGACGAATAGAAATTTCGGTCAGGAGGTCCAAACTATCTTATTAGGAAGTAAACTAGATCTTGAACAAGCCCGGACGGTTTCTGTACCAGAAGCTAAGAGTTTTGCCAAAGATCACAACTTTTCAGAGTATATAGAATGTTCTTCGAAAACTGGCGAGAATGTTGAGCTCACCTTTGAAAAAATCGCACAATTAATGTTGAGCAAAGAAATTAATTTAGGGAAAAAGAAAAAAGAGTAGCAATTAAGTTCATAGAGAGAGATTTGAATTTTCTATTTCAATAACTTTTATTATCATCTATGAATTAATTAAAAATAGTGATTTTAATTTCTAGACGTAAAATTTGAATATCTAATCCTATAATTGGAGTAAAGAATGATAGAATGAAGTCTATGCATGATTTGGGCGTACCCGTTCCTTCTAAAAAGGCGCTCGTAGTAAGAAATATAAAAGAAGTCACTCAAGCTCAGAGAGAAACTGCTCTTAAAGAAACAGAGTATAGTATGTTCTCGTTTCCTGCGGATATGTTAGTTTTAGATTTTTTATCCGATAGCGGTACCTCAACGATGACTGATTTACAATGGGCAGCCATTATTCATGGTGATGAAGCTTATGGGCGAAATCGAGGATATTATATCCTTTTGGATGCGATTCGTGATACCTTTGAAAGAGGGGATAATCCCAAAAAAGCGATTAATCTCATTTTCACTGGAGAAACAAATATTGAAAAGCTCATGAATGAACTATATCTAACTTCATTTGAAGGAGGATTTGTTAATGGTGGCGTGCATCAATTAAAAAGGCCGAATGCATTTATAGTACCTCAGGGAAGGTGTGCCGAACATCTTCTCTTTTCTACGATTGCTCCATTACTGAGGAGTAAATATCCAAAAAAAGAGTTTTATATTCCAAATAATGGTCATTTTGATACGACTGAAGCTAATATTA
>CAYUTF010000060.1:0-20206 GCA_964447495.1 uncultured archaeon | reverse complement strand
GTTAAATCAGCAGCGTTTCCAACAATACCCTCTATCATTCCACCATTTAAATCTAATGCATCAGTTGAAATGTAATCAAGATCGGAAGAATAATGGTCCAACTCAACTGTATAGTTGAAGGATAATGTATCTGTCCCATCTCCACTTGTATAATCAACAACAGCATCAGTAACATCTGTTTCAAGAGTCAATTGTGGATTGCCTGTAACATAGACTGAATCAGAAAATTCTATCGTAATTTCGATTACATCCTCATACCTATAAGTTCCATTGGTATTAGTTGAGCTAACATTGATTATTGTTAGAGAAGGTGTACAATAATTATTTTCAAATATATTCCCTACACTATTTTCTTGGAGAGCATTCTCAGTGTTATATATAAAATTATTTTCCGAAATTGTGTTAGAATCACTATAGTTCAGACGGATTCCATAGTAATTGCCTTGTAATATATTCTCCGTAATATCATTATTATCACTCAAATCTAAACATATACCACAATAATTATCAGAACAATTATTTCCAATTAATTCAGCATTAATAACATTATCTAATTTGATTCCCGCGTCCATGGAACTAGATCCTGAATTAGTAAGTAGACAATTTTCAATTTTAAAATACACACTCGAGTTTCCAATTAAAATACAATTTCCAACATCGCCAGCATCTATTTCTAAATCCGATATAATATAAGGATCATCTAATGTTCCAGAACCAGAACACCAAGCACGAGTTGATGACCATATCCAACTTTTATTTCCACTAATCTGATTCCCATCAATATGAATTTTGCTGCCATCATGGAAGGGATCTCCAAATATTGGGAGATAATCTGGGAAAGTTTTTAAAAGATAAGTATAAGGCGTATCTCCAATACCATCGTCATCTGAGTCAACACCAGTATAATTATCCCAATAATTACCTATGTTAGTGTTATTCCAATAATTATCAAAAGTACTTTGATCCCAAGCATTTGATAGCTCATTTCCTATAAAATAATTGTCATAGACGAGAGTATTATCACATTTCCACAGATCTACTCCATATCTAGTATTATTTTTGAGAGAATTACCCCACACTATACAATCATCAGACTGATAAATATAAATACCATCAAGACCATTCTTATAGATATCATTTTCAGAGATATTATTTCTATCACTATTGCTCACCACTATTCCATATTTATGGTTATTATGTACGATGTTTCCAGAAATGATATTATCGTCGCTACCTTGATCTAACTCTATTCCATATCCATAATCTCCGGAATTACAATTACTTACGTTATTATTAGAAATCGTATTGTTATCACTATTCAATAATAAGATTCCAAGATTATTAGTTGAAAAATCGCTATTAATTATTGTTCCATTATTAGTGTTTTCTAATCTTATTCCCGCGTCCGTGGGACTAGATCCTGAATTACGAACCGTGGAATTTCGAATTATAAAATATTCAGATTTCGAATTATTAATGAATATACCATGATTTGTCCCGCCAGCATTAACAGATACATTCTCAATAAGATATGGGTCATTCCACACCCCTGATCCTGAACACCAAGTATAATTACCCACTGTATACGACCAATTGCCATCGATATGGATAAATGTAAGATCAGGCCAATAATCTGATTTTCTTATATCATCTATAGTATCATCATCAATTACCGAATTACCAAACCTATTTATTATATTTGCATTTCTTTCGAAAGGAATAAATCCTATAAGCATAAATATGCCTATTAAAGTTACTAGTAAAACTATTTTTTTTTTAAATTGGGTATTCATTTTTTCAACCCTCTCTTTTTAAAATTTCTTTTTAAAAGATAAAATTACTTTGATGGAAAAGTATTTAAATCTATGTTAATGCTTTAATAATTCCTTTTTTTCATATTAGTAAAATGAAAAATAAAAATTGGTTTCTAATCTTAATTGTTAGAAAGACAAAATCATCAATTTAATTAAAAGAAAATAGAAAATGAGTTATCTACTTATGTACTTAGGTAGAATTAGGATTTTATTTTAATTTAAAATTCCCTAATACTAAATATAATAATGGAATTTTTATAATCAATCTTTTACATTACTATAGATGTATGTATCTTACTATCATAAAAAGAGTTAAAATGAGTTATAATATATTATTTAAGAAGAAAAAATAAAGAAAATTTTACTTTAAAACATTAAAATATAAATGAAATAAAACTAATGAAGTCGTTTATCAAGAAAAAAAAAAAAAAAAGTATAGGATAGACAATTGCATTCATACTAACAAATGAATAATTATATATTCATTGGGAGTTGGGGATTCTGGGGACATATTTCACTCAAATGTGCCAGAATTAACTGGAATTTTTGATCTAAATCATGACAGCCTTCCCAGCTGGTTATGATCGTGACCATTACCCATTTACCTAGGTTTTCTGAAGCAGGACAATCAAGCATGAATGGAATGTCACAGCCAGAAACACAAACGGGTTCTGGTAAATGATTACTATCAATTTGTATAGGTCCATCAACTAAATCGAATGAAGCTTCATACAGGACAGTATCGCAACCTAATGGCCCTTGAACAATGCCAACTTCTGTCCATGTAATTTTAACAGCACCACCTAATCCGGTCTTTGGTTGATTTATATACATCATATTGTAACCAAGATCTTCAGGATGATAACCACCGAAAGACCCTACTTTTAATCCAAAATTTGCATCAATATAAGCCTCGTCTATGCAGAGAGGGAATACATCAGGAATATCATAATAAATATTCATTCTACCAGCTTCAGTATCATGACATACATCATAACATCCTTCAGCTCCTGGCTCGGGAAAGAATTCCCAGACATCGCCCTCTATGGGAGGTAACTCGGGCGTAGTGTTTCCGGCAGTGTTTATTGGTGTCGCCATATTTATGGGTGAAACACCACTGTGGGAAAACACTTGAAATCCACCAACTCCTAGCGCAAGGACTATAATTAAAGATGCAAAAAACCCTAGCAGAATCCCAGCAATAATCTTAGAAAATCGGCTCAGAACTATTTCATCTTCAGTATCTATATCCATTGCATATTACACAAATTTAACTTTTCTTAACCACCTAAGAATGCAAATTGAAATCCAAATAATGAATGTGTTTTTCTAATATTTAAACATTATGTATAGTCTATTTTGATTACAAAATTAACGTTTTATTTATTTTTGTATTAACAATTCATCAAATAAGTACAACAAATTGTTTTTTTGTAATAACAATTCATCAAATAATCATAAGATATGTTTTTTGAATAACAAAATTTATGCTTTTGTAATACTAATTAATTATATAATCAAATTATTGCATGGTAATTAATCTAATTTATGATTTTCTTTTTTACCTAAATTAAGAAACCGAATTTATATTCCAAAATTAATATAAATAAGTTTAAAAAAAAAAGTAGCATAATATTATATACCGAAATTGAATGTGATTTTTTCTTTATATGACATTAGATTTACAACTGGTTAAGGGAATTGGAAAAAAGACAGCAGAAAGGATGAAAGGGCACGGAATTGACTCAATAACCAAACTTGCGTCATCGAGCGTTGAAGATTTATTAAAAATTCACGGTATTGGGAATTCAATGGCGAATAGATATATCTCTTTTGCCCAAAACTTTCTTGAAAGTATGATTGATAGGAAGATTGAGAAAAACATCACTTTAAGAAGTAATAACCCAATTCCGATTAATTCAATATTAAACCATCCAATTCGAGAATTCGAAGATAATTTAAACAACTCTCATTTGAACAACTCTCAATCATATTTTTCACGAAAAACATTGAATGTTCCAAATCAAATATCTCCCAATGATTATGATGATATTGCTCAAGGAAATGAAATAGAAAAAAACAAATCTAAAGAAAAAAATGCCTCCCAGGGAGAAAGAATTTCTAAATCTCTAACGCCTTCTGAAGAAAATTTTGAATATGTTCAAGAATATGAGAAAAACTCAAATCATCTTATTTTAAGAGAGTTTTTAGATACTTCAAATCCATCTACTTCAGAAAAGATATTAGATATTCCAAAATCAATGAAGGAGGAATACTCATCTGAACAACCTATTAAAGCGTATATTTCATTAAAAGAAGGAAAAATTGCTGTTGCCAAGAAAGAACTTTCAGAACTCGGAAAATCAAAAAATAAATCAAAAGGGAAAAAGATTGTTGAAAAACGAAAGAAAAATTTACTATCAATGGAGAAAGTATCTTCTTATCAAGAGACAACTACTGTTATTCCTAAAAAAACTCGACATGTGAAAAGAAAGGAAAAAAAGCAACGTGTAAAAGCTACTGCATCGCAAGTAAGTAAAGAACCCGAAAATAGTAATACAGCTTCAGAAATTAAAGAAAAAGAAATTTCTATTGATTATTCTAAAGTTTTTTTTGAAGTGGAGACTGTCCGAAGGATTCGATTTTTACATTTTAAAATTAAAAAAATAGAGAAAGAAGTTTTTAGAGGAGAAAGTTCTTATTCTATAAAAGATATTGAGCTATTTCATGAATATATAACATTACTTAACTTGAACTATAAAACAAAAAATCAAAATTTAATCCTAAGAGAACTAGATTTAACTTTATCTTATTATGACCCTGTTGAAAGAGTAGATATAAACATTTATGATATAATGTTTGAATGCGCTCGTACTCTATGGGTTATGGCATTATTCTGTGCTAATTTGTCAGAAAAATATGAGAGTGAAGGAAATTGGGAGCATGCTGTAGTAACAATGGTTGAATGTAGCAAATCGTATAAAGCAGCATCATATTTTAGCGGAGCTGCGGTTAATCAAAAATATATTGGATCTAGTTTAAATCCAGAATACTTAGAATTTAAATCTGAAGAAACTAGAATTATAGCTCAGAGTGTTGCTGCTCTAAAGGAAGAAAGAAATAATAACTTTTATTTAGCATCTAAATTGTATGCTGGTTTAAGCGCATTGTCAAAAAGATTATACTATTTGAAGCCACATGATGAAAAAACGAAAATGAAAATAAAAGCACAATTTACTTATGATTTGGGGAAATCATGTCATTTAAAAGCCAGAGCAATTATAGCTTCATTATTCCCAAAAGAGAAAAATAAACAAGCTATGGAAAAAGGCAATCAAAAATTACTAAAAGCTAATTATTATTATTCTATTGCTGAGGGATTATGGGAAAATATTATTCAAAATTTTAAAGACCTTTCAAAAGAAGAAAAAAGCGACATAGAAAAAAACCTAAAAGTTGTTAATGAAAATATAATGGAAAACGATGTAGAGATTTTAGATTATAAAAATGTAAAAAATATTCAAGATCCTGATCCAATTATTATAGTGCCAGAAAATTTATCGGAGCACGTACCTAAAGTTGTTTGTTTTTTACGAAGGTATTCTTATAGAGATCATAGTGTAAAAAGATTGAAAAGATTTAGAAGTATGCAGTTTGAAGAAAAAATAGTTCTAAATAAGAAGTCTGGACTTTTAAATAGAAAAGCGGCTTTAGGACGTCTTATTAATGAATTAGAATATTTATATGATAATAACGACATTGATATTGATAAATATATGGAACTTTTAGAAAAATATAGAATAAAGATTAATGATATAAATAGTGCCATCGAGGAGTATAATAAATCTTGAATTAATGAATTTAAATTAAATTTATAAGCATATATGTAAAATATATAAATAATTTCATCTTTTTGTTAATTACCTAATAAATTGTTGAGGGAGAAGGTATGAGTAAAATTGGTACAATATTTAGTAAATCTTGGTTCTTTTTGTTAATTTTAGTAATATTAGCAATTTTTGTTTATAATAGAGTATTTGCAATACTTATAACATTAACTTTTATATTTGGGTTTATTGTTTCTTATATTCCCTCTCTTTCCTTTAGGAAAAGGCTAATTAAATTAATGAATAAATATGATAAAATTGAAGATTTCATGGTTTCTAGGAAAATTAGTCGATCAATACCTATAGTTCAAAACTATATGTATAAGCTCTCAAAACGTCAAAGACATAAAAAATGGCTCATTGTATATTTAGATAAACGTTATATATTCTACAGTAAAAAAGCTATCCAAGAATTTTTAAAACTTTATGGGTATGGATATCAGGAAAAAAAAATCCTTGAATGTTTGAAAAAAAACATAAATTTAAAAACTAGGGCAGAAATTAAAGCTATTAAAGATACTCTCACTAGAAGTAAAAGAATTTTAGAAAAAGAACATCCCACTTTAATTGAGAATCGTAATTTAAATAAATCTATACAATATTAAAATTGGTATAAAACGTAAAATATTATTTTTTTAAATTTAATAATCTTTATGTAATTGGAAATCATAATTCAAGCATTTTTCTAATTTGTGTTAAAATCTTGTGTACAAAAAATCCTGCTTAAAGATACTTCAATTTATCCAACAAAATCAAGAGTGATTTGATTAAGTTTAAAAAAAAGAATTGAATAAGTATATATATTGAAATCTATTTTATTATCTGATTAATATGATTTCGATAGCGGACATGGTTAAAGGGATTGGAAAATCAACTGTAGAGAAATTGAAACAGCATAATATTAATTCAATAGAGGAATTAGCAAATAGTAGCGTAGAAAGAATATCAAAAATAGAAGGAATTAGTGTACAAGATGCAAAAAAGTATATATTGATTGCAAACAGACATTTAAAAAACATAGAAACAAAAGAAGCCATTAATAAAATAATAAAAGAACGTATTCCTTCAAAAGAGTTAGAATCAGAAAACATTAAGAATATAGCAAAAGTCCCTCTCGAATCTATAGAAAAATTGGCAAGTTCCAATATTGAAGATTTATCACGAACTAAGGGCATTGGGATATCTAATGCAAAAAGATATATCGAAATAGCACAAAAATATCTGGAAAGTATGAGGATAAAAGAGAAAGAAGAAAATCTTATTGTTTCCATCCCAAAGAATGAAACTAAGGTCCCCAAAGTTACAAAGAATGAAGTTAAAGTCCCAAAAGTTAAAGAATTACCAAAAAAAACACAAATCTCTGATTTTGTTCCATTTAAACCTATAGAAAATAAAACACAGCTTAATTCAGATGTTATTTCCCAGATAAAAAAGAAAACCTCTCCTGATAATAAAAAATTAAAACAAAAAGTTGAAAAAAAGCCAATAAAAACTGACCAAATAATTAAGCAATACAAAGGCAAACCATTTTTCACAGAAGAAATAATGCAGAGGATTCGTTTTCTACATTACAAAATGAAGCATTTAGAAACTTACGTGCAGCGAAAGGAAGATTTCGCTTTTTCTGAACTTAATTATATCATAGAATATATAAAAATCTTAAATATTAATTATAAAACCCAAAGTCAAATTAGACTTTTAAAGGAATTAGATATTTCATCAACATTTTACGATCCAATCGAAAGAAGAGATATTCAAATATGGGATCTAATTTTTGAGTGCGCACGAGCACTATGGCTCTCTGCTCAAGCATATTCTTATCTATCCAGAAAATTTGAAGTGGATGGTTTAATGGAAAATGCAATAGTTGCAATGGTTGAATGTAGTAAAATGTATAAAACTGCTGCTTACTTTAGTGCTGCTTGCACTCGACAACAAGATAAGGGATCAGCATTGTCTGTTGAAATTCTTGAATTAAATTCCGAACAATCTCGTATTCTTGCTCAAAATCTCGCTACATTAAGCGAGATTCAGAGAGAAAACTATTCAATTGCAGCAAAATTATCCGCAGGACTGAGTGCATTAACCAAAAGGTTAGCATTTTTAAGAACTTATGGTCAAACAAAACATTATCAACTAAAAGCACAATATAATTATGATATTGGAAAAGCTTGTCATTTGAAGGCCACATTTTTATCGAAATCACCAGATGCCAATGAAAATGAAGATATTATAGAAAAACTGAAGAAAAAAGCAAATTATTACTACTTTAAAGCAGAGGATTTATGGGAATTTATACTCAAAAAGTATCCTAATATATCAGAAGCTGCAAAACAGAAATTAAACTATAATTTGTCAGTAGTAAATGAAAATATTATGGAAAATGACGTTGAGGAAATAAGTGAAGCAGAAGCAATGGAAATTCAAGATCCCGAGCCCTTGATAATAATTCCGGAAAACCTAGCGCCCTTTATTCCAAGAACTACCAATTTTTTAACCAAATATGACCAAAAAGATCTTAATTTCGATGCCTATTTACGTTATAAAAATATAATGTCAGAAGTACTGATTAATTTTAATAGGATCGAAGAATTAAGAAATAATAAGGCAGGAGTGGGAAGAACATTAAAGCAATTGCAAATTCTTTATGAAAATAATGACATCGATGTTAATAGTTTTACTGAGCTGTTCGAGAAATATTCTATTAAACTTGAAACCATCGAAAATGCAATCCAAAATTTGAAAGATCCCTCAAAAAGTAATCAGTTTAAGAAAACCCAACCACATCCATTAAAGGAAACCCAACCACATCCATTAAAGAAAACCCAACCACATATAATTAAGTAATTTGCAGAAGATATTTTTAGCTAGATTGAGTTCTTTAAGAAAATAATGAGATCTCTTTAATTATCCCAAAATTTTCTATTAAGTTATATTTTTTCCTATGAGACTTGAAATGAATTAAAATGTAAGAATCTTCAAGCTCTGGCATATAATCGAATAAAATCTTATCGCCATATTTTATTGCTTGTAAAACAAGTGGTAAATGGTGTCGAAAGATTCTATCTCTTAATCCTGCCCATCCAAAACAAAATCGCCCACTAACATGCAAATAGAGATGGATCTCATAATGCTTATCCTTCTTTCGCCATTCAGCTAATACTTCATCTCTCATAAATCGTGTGTATAATTTTGATATTTGCTCATAATCATATTCGGCTCCTATGGTTAGGAAAAGATCTCCAGTTGAATCAGAATGAGTTAATGTATATTTACGAGGGATTAAATCCTTAGAATCATCTACTAAATCCTTGTAAACAACATGTAATTTTTCAGGGTTCAAATTGGTCATTATTATGATTAAAATATGGTAAAAGGGAGTTTATATTTTTTCCTTTTGAATTATTACATAATAACTCGATAAGTTTATGAAGATGAAGAAGAACAAGAATAAACCTTTAAATATCGCTTAACTCTTTGAACTTCATTAATACTTTCTTTTGTTCCTCAGAAAGTTTTTTAGGGATTTCAATATTAATGATAACATATTGATCTCCTTTTCCTTTTCCCCTTAAATAAGAAACGCCTCTATTCTTAATGCGGAATTCAGTACCATATTGCGTTCCGGGAGGAATTGCTAATTCTTTTTCCTTTATAGTTTCATTTTTATAGTCCAATGTAGGAACTTTAATTTTACCTCCTATAATAGCGGTCACAATATCAATATCTGCACGTGTATAAAGGTCATTACCCCGTCTTATAAAATTTTCATTTTCTTCAATACGAATTCCTACATATAAATCTCCAGGTATTGCATTTACTGAGGGTACATGACCCGCACCTTGCACTTTTAAGTGAACGCCATTTTCCACACCAGGGGGAATACTTACATGTATCTTTTTCTTCTCTGGTAGTACTTTTGAGCCATTACATACTTTGCATTTTTTCTCAATAACTTTCCCTGTTCCATTACAGCTATAACACTCTGATTCGCGTATTATTGTTCCAAATCCAGACTGAGTCATTTTTCGTATTCTTCCTGAACCTTCACATTGAGGACATGTTTTCACACTCGAAGGGTCTTCTGCTCCAGTACCTTCACAAGCATCACAGGGAGTGTATCTCTGGATGGGGATATCTTTTTTTACTCCAAACATCGCTTCTTCAAAACTTATGGTTATATGTTCTTCCAAGTCTTGTCCCACTTCTCTACGAGGAACCGACCTTCCTCTTGCTCTTGATCCAAAACTCCCAAATCCAAAATCATCAAACCCGCCAAAATGGGAAAAACCGCCAAAGATTGATTTCAGTAGCTCATCGATACCCGGAATTCCGCCTCGAAAGTAATCACTCATGTCAATATCTACACCACTAAATCCAAATTGATCATAGTTTCTTCTTTTATTAGCATCACTTAGTACTTCATAAGCTTCTTGAACTTCTATAAATTTTTCCTTCGCTTTAGGATCTGTTTTGTTTACATCGGGATGATACTTACGAGCCAATTTACGATATGCTAGCTTGATATCATTTTCACTTGCATCCTTGCTTACCCCAAGTACCTCGTAGTAATCTCTCTTCTTACTAGAACTCATGATTCTTTATCACTTAAAAACATCGTTATAGATTATTTATCAATTTTAATAAATCTGCACTAAAATTTATTTTTTTAGATTTGTGAATAGTGGCATTTTTCAAAATAAAATTATATTAAATAAATTTAATCTCTACGAAAAAACAAATATTGCAAAAACATAATTAAATCTATAAATTCCTTAATAGAACCTGAATTCTATCATTAAAAAACCTATTTCGTAAAAAAAAAAGTAATACATGAAAAAATAGAATAAATTATAAGAAAGAAATTATTAAATTAATCATTTTCCTCGTCCCATTCAACGTCTACGACTTTCTTCTTATCCTTTTTCTCTTCTTTTTCGGACTTATAAGATGCGCCACCACTTCCTTGACCTGCTTCTGTTGCTCCTCCCGGAGGGACACCACCCATACCACCTGGGGGTACACCGCCCATTCCACTTGCCGCACGTTGGGCTTGTTCCGCAGCTTGCTGATATACCTGGTCTTGAGCTTGTGAGGCATAGATTCTCTGTGAAAAGCTATACATAGATTTTTGTAAATTCTCTACTCCCATTTTAATCCTTTGTACATCATCCGTTTTAATGTCTTCTTCTAATGACTTTATCGCAGCTTCAATTTCTTTCTTCTCGTTTTCTTGAATCTTTTCTTTGTTATCTTCCATTAACTTCCTTGTCTGATATATCATTGAATCTGCGTTATTTTTTACTTCAATTAATTCTCGTACTTTCTTATCTTCTTCTTCATATTGTTCTGCATTTCTTACTTTTTGTTCAATTTCTTCAGGAGTTAATCCTCTCGCGCCAGTTACTGTAATACCTGTTTCTTTTCCAGTGCCTAAATCTTTTGCTTTTACGTTGACAATTCCATCGGCATCAATAGAGAATTTGACTTCTATTTGGGGTATTCCTCGAGGTGCTGGCGGAATTCCCGTGAGATGAAACATTCCTAATGAGATATTGTCTTTTGCCATAGCACGCTCTCCTTGAAGTACGTTAATGGTTACTGCGGGTTGATTATCAGCTGCAGTACTAAAGGTCTGCTTTTTCTCAGTCGGAATGGTGGTATTTCTTTCAATTAATTTTGTAAATACGCCCCCAAGAGTCTCTACTCCTAAAGATAAAGGAGTGACATCTAATAAGAGCAAATCTTCTACATCGCCAGCAATGACTCCACCTTGGATTGCTGCTCCAATCGCAACACATTCCATAGGATCTACTGAGTGTTCTGGCTCCTTTCCGAAGTAATCTTTAAATCTTTTTTGAACTGAAGGCATCCTTGTCGGTCCACCAACTAAAATAATCTTATCCATGTCATTTACCGATAATTTGGCATCTGAAACTGCTCGTCTCATAATTGGATCAAGTCGCTTGAGGACTGGTTCGATTAGTGATTCTAATTTAGCTCGTGTAATTTCCATCTCTAAATGAACTGGATTTCCCTCTTTCTGGGAAATATACGGTAAATTGATTGTAGTTGAGATGGTTGTTGACAATTCAATCTTTGCTTTCTCACCTGCATCCTTGATACGTATCATTGCTTTTGAATCGCCTCTCAGATCAATTCCCTCTTTCTTCTTGAACTCTTCTGTTATCCAATCGATAATAAAATTGTCCATATCAGTACCACCTAGCTGAGTATCGCCAGCAGTAGATAAAACCTCAACTACACCCTCTCCATATTCCATTAACGTAATATCGAAGGTTCCACCACCTAAATCAAGTACACAGATCTTCAAAAGCTTATTTTTGGTATCCTTATCTAATCCATATGCTAAACATGCTGCGGTGGGTTCATTAATCATTCGTACTACCTCGAGTCCCGCGATCTCACCTGCGTTTTTGGTTGCGGTGCGCTGTGCGTCGTTAAAATAGGCGGGAACAGTAATTACTGCTTTTTTAACTTGCTCACCAAGATATGCGCTAGCGTCATTTTTGATCTTGGTAAGAATCATAGCCGAAATCTCTTCTGGAGAAAATTCCTTCCACTCTTTTCCTACTTTCACCTTTGCCTTATATGATAAGCCCATCTTACGTTTAATCGCGGTTACGGTACCATCGGGGTTGCTTACTGCTTGTCTTCGTGCTGGCTCGCCCACAATTTTTCTCCCGTTCTCATCAAAGGCGACATATGATGGAAAAGCCTTACCGCCCAATGTTCTTCCCTCAGCAGCGGGAATAATCTCGGGCTGACCCGTACCACTCAAAACGGCGCATGCACTATTTGATGTACCCAGGTCTATGCCAATAATGCGTTCGCGTCTTTTTTTCGCATCAGATTTATTTTCACTCATTTTACAATTTCACTTTATTTGCAATATTAGTTTATACTATTAAATTATGATATAATTGTTTTATTCTTATGAACTATATAATATAGAAAAATTTAAAATTTTTATGAATTTTTATGATATAGAGATCATTATATCATATTAAGATTTTATGGTTTGGAATAGGGATTAGCAATGACTCGGAAAAAAGATACTGAACAAGAAGCTCATGCAACTCAAAAGGATGTGGAAAGTGAGGAATCAATCATGAAAGAAAACACAGAAGGTAATTCAGAAGTAAAAGAAGATATTGATATTCCAAAGGAATCAACAGAAATAAAGCAAAAGCAAATCGAGGGCAAAGAGCCAGGAAAATTAGAATATTATTCAAAAGAGTATTTAGTCGAGAAAGTGAGCAAATTAGAAACAGAATTAAAAACCCTTCAAGCAAATCTTAAGAAAGCAAAAGAAGAATCAGAAAACTGGAAAAATAAATATATGCGCTTACAGGCAGAATTTGAAAATGCTCAGAAACGCTGGGATAAGAACCGACAAATTTTACGGATAGAGTATACCGCTTCTGTTTTAAAAAGCTTCTTACCTCTCTATGATTCGTTTAAAAAAGCTCTTTCCGAGGATAAGGAGAACATGAAACTGTTAAAGGGGTTTTATGACCAATTCATGAATATTTTGAAAGGTCATAAAGCAGAACCTATGGACGTAAAAGTTGATGAACCTTTCAATTATTCCTCTCAAGAAGCTCTAACGTCTATAGAAAAAGATGATGTTTCAAATAATACTATTTTAGAAATAATTCAGGATGGTTGGAAATTCGATAAAGAAGTGCTTAGATATGCAAAAGTTGTTATCTCTAGGGGACCTAAGCCCCCTGAACCTGAGCCAGAGCCAGACTCTGAACTCGAATCGGAGACAGAATCAGATAAAATAGAAGCTGATTCCAAACAAACAAAAGACACCCCTGATGGAAAGGATAAACAATCTTCAAAATCAAATGAACCTAATGATGATAATAAAGTAGTTTAGAAACGAATAGTATAATTACATTCAATCTTATTTTTATCAACTTTTAATCTTATTTACAAAACTGTCATCTGTAGAAATTCAGTCCTTATTGTTTTAAATGTGAATTTTAAAATGTATATACTATACACACAAATGTATATTTAACGAGATCAAATTATTGCGAATAGTTGAGTTAAAGAATGGTTAATTTAAACAGGAAAGTATTATTAGTGTATAATTCGAAATATGGCTACGTAAAGGAAATTATTGATGCAATTTCAAAAAAGCTCAAAGAACATGATATAGAATCGCATATCGTCGATATTTCAAAAAGCAAGGAAAGCAATTGGCCAAATATTAGTGAATATAATGGCGTAATTTTTGGTTCTAATGCGGGAAAATTCAAATTCTTGCCAGGTAAAATGCTATTTTTCATTAAATCTAATTTAGATAATCTCCTAACTTCGAAATTACCGTTCGCATTTTTCAGAAGTGATCCTATATATTCAGAAATGTTATTGGATCCGGATAAAGCACGAAAAGACTTGGAAAAATCTATGTTACGACATTTTGGGTTCAATCTACCATTATATCAGGTATTTGGACCAGTATTAGATTTTTCTTCTAGATCAAAACTTGATCATGATTCTCGTAAAAGGAAAAGGCTTGATGCTAAAAGAATTTCTAAAAAAACAGGGCTTGAATTTGATTACAAAGGATATAATGATTTTCGGGATTGGCAACAAATTGAGGAATTCACTCAAGATTTCATAAAGTTAATACAATCAAAATTTTGTCCAGAGTGTGGCACAAAAATAGATTCTACTACTCAGTTTTGCTCAAATTGTGGAGCTAAACTTAATAATTAAAAATTACATTAAAAAAAAAGAGTGAAAAAAATGCAATATGTAATATTTAGAAATAGAAATTATAATGTCAAAAAAAATAAGCTTTCGCTAGTAAATAAGGGAATTATTGATATTTCTGAGATCGAGGGGTTAGAATATCTTAACGACTTAAAGGAATTAGATTTGTCGAATAATAATATAACTGAGATTAAAAATTTAGAGAATCTAAGTAATTTATTATACTTAAATCTCTCTAATAATCTTATCACTGAAATCAAAGGATTAGAAAACCAAAAGATGTTACGGTATTTGTGGTTGTCAGGAAATCAAATTAGAGAAATTACTGGATTGAATGCTCTCACCAATTTGATGACACTCTATTTAAATAATAATGATATTGAAGAAATAAAAGGATTAGATAATTTATATAAACTAAACGCATTGTATTTAGAAGGAAATAAAATAATAGACGTAAGTGGCATTGGACATTTGAAGAATTTGAAGCGATTTGATCTAGGGCGAAAAAGTGCTTTACCAAAAGAAAAAGCCAAAGTTCTAAAAGAATCCGGAGTTCATATTGAAGAGCAACATTACTTTGGGAAAAAAAGGATTCTCAAAATAGTAGGATATTTCATTGCCGTCGCTATCGTCGATTTCATCATATCCGCAGCGATTTGCGTAGGATTTGAGCTTCCTGTAATTAGTTTCTTACCTACATTTGGAATACTTTTTTTACCATGCACAATTCTCTTGCCAATATTATACGTTATTGGTAGAGCTTATGCTGGTTTTTAGCATCTGGTTATATCCCTGATATTGATACCTAACACTTATTTATTATTTTTTTTTAATTATAATGATGTAGGCATACAAAGCCATTACGAAAGTAGTTCCATAGAGAAATGCCAAAATGTATACAATGATGAAGCTTCTTTCTAATAGACTCATTAGTGAAGCATAGGCACCTCCAAAGAAAAAGAATAACATATCTGTTGCCGAATTGAATAGTGAATCTCGTCTATTCCCAAATTTAATTTCAAATCGTATAAAAACAAAATTTTCAATAAGTTCCCAGATAAGACTCAAACAAAAAATGATTAGCAAGCAAAACCAAGGGAGAATTGTTTGGATTATAACATACACAATGCTATTAATTATCAAGTAAAGAATAAATCCAATGATCATATGGGCGAAACTAAAAAAATCAATTGCTGCTATGCTTATCTCTTCTTTACTAGTAGCTATAACTTTAATATAAACTCACTAAATCAGTATAATTTCTAAAGAAGAATACAATGAATAATCTACGTTTCTTTTTAAATATTTGAAAAACATTTTCCCCTTCGATTATATTTGATTGGGTGTTTTTGACAAATATTTATTTCTTATAATCAAAATTTTTTTTAGACTAATTAAAGATACTACCCTTGATAGAAAATTTAAAACTATAATAAACAAGAATAATGTCAATAAGAAAAATTAAATTATCATTACAAAGCAGGCCAACTTTAGAAGGAGCGGGTGTGAGATTAAAGCGTGCCTTTGGTTATGCTGATTCTTCATTAGATCCATTTTTACTATTAGATGATTTTCATTCAGATAATCCTAATGATTATATTGCAGGATTTCCATGGCACCCCCATCGAGGTATTGAAACTATAACTTATATCACCCATGGTAATGTAGAACATAAGGATAGTTTAGGAAATGGGGGTGTAATTAAAACAGGGGAGGTTCAATGGATGACCGCTGGGTCAGGAATTATTCACCAAGAGATGCCGAAACCCCTTCCCAATGACCCTAAGTTGGCGGGATTCCAGTTATGGGCGAATCTTCCTTCATCTCATAAAATGATGAATCCTCGTTATCGAGATATCAAGAGTAGTGATATTCCTGAGGTGTATATTGATGATCATGTTAAAGTGAAAGTAATTTCAGGTGAAATTAATGGTATCAAGGGACCTGTCCGAGATATTATCACTGAACCTGAATATCTTGATGTAAGCATCGGTTCCAATCACCACTTTCGACATTCTATCAAGGATGGACATAATGTATTCGCGTATGTGATAAGTGGGGAAGCATATTTTGATGAGGATGCTTCAAAACTTATTGGTGTGGAAAACCTTGTTATATATCGGGAGGGTGAAGATATCCTTATTAGAACCCGTGAAAATCCAGTTCGCTTTCTTTTAGTCTCTGGAAAACCATTAAGGGAACCAGTTGCATGGCGCGGACCAATTGTTATGAATACCGAAGAAGAATTAAGAATTGCATTTCAAGAGTATCAGAATGGTACTTTTATCAAGCATTGAACTCAGAACAAAATTTTTACTTGGTTCCTTAAAGGGTTCTATATTCTTAAAAAATCTTATTTTTACTCTCTCTTTTTATCCTATTTAAATTTAGTTTTGTACTCAAACACAAAAAATTTAAACAATAGAATATAAGCATAATCGTATATATTGAATTAGGTTGAATAATCTTGGAAAAGAAAGTTAGTCTTACATTTATTGCTGGAGAAAATGTAGAATTATGGGCCCCTTCGGTCGAAAATGTAGAACTTTATGCTAAGTGGATAAATTTACCCTCGGGCAGACTTTACTCTCGAACACCTCTACCTCAAAGCATTAGTCAATTGAAAAAAATACTTGAACCACAATCAGAAGATTCAATCAAGACAAGTATTTATTTTGAGATTTATCATAAAAAAGATATGAAGTCTATTGGGATAGTTGGATTATCAGATATCAATTGGCTTAATAGAAACGCACATTTTTTCGTGAATATTGGAGAACCTGAATATTGGGGTAAAGGACTTGCTGTTGAGAGCTTAAAATTATTAATCATCTATTCTTTTGAAGATTTGAATTTACACAAATTATATACAGGTGTATTTACTCCGAATAAGCAGTCTATTCGGGTACTTGAGAAATTAGGACTCATTCATGAAGCAACATTAAAAGAAGAAATGTATGTTGATGGTACATATTATGATGCATTGAAATATAGGGTATTTAAAAAAGAGTGGTTTGAAAGAATGGAGAAATGAGGTATTAAAAATGTCAGATGTAAAATTGTATCCTTTTATAGAGGGAAAAAATCTTTCCTTATGTGCCCTCAATTTGGATAATATTAAATTATATGCTTCATGGGAGAATAATCCTGAAGTCCGTAAATATGGTCGTAATCTCTTTCCTATATTAGCAGAAGATTTTAAAAAGGCGTTTGAGGAGAGCCAAGGGCGTATTCCTAGAGAAATTGGCCTTGAAGTTTGGCATAATGCAGATAAGAAACCCATTGGATATGTAGGGTTTAATTTTATTAGTTGGGCTGATAAAGTCGGTAATATAGGTTTATCTATTGGAGATCCCGCATATTGGAGACAAAATTTGGGATTTGAAGCAACTTGCTTAATTCTGGATTATGGATTTAATGAATTAAACTTGCAAAAAATAACCGGTAATATGTATGAGATGAATTACGGTTCATGGAAAATTTGTGAGAAGATAGGTATGAAACGTGAGTTAATGTTGAAGAAAAATGCATTTGTAAAAGGAAAATACGTAGACGAATACGAATACAGTATATTTAAGGATGAATGGAACCAATTACGACAGAAATTTGACTATAAATAATTCCTCTAAAATAAATTATATGATATTAATCATGAGCGAAAATAAAGAAAAAAAGAAAGAGTTGGTATATATTCCATTTATTGAGGGAGAGAATGTAGCACTCGCTCCAACTAATCTAGATCATGTACCTTTATATGCTAAATGGAATAATAACCCAAAAGCAAGGCTTTATGCCAGAAATATGATCCCACACACTACTGAAGAGATGAAAAAATGGTTTGAACCACGACAAGGATTGTCACGTCATGTGGGGTTTGAAATATGGTATAAAAAAGATCAAGTCCCAATTGGAACTTGCGGGTTTGGAAGAATTGATTGGGTTGATCGCAACGCTAACATTTATATGAGCATTGGAGAGCCGAAATACTGGAATATGAACTTAGGTACAGAAGCATCACATCTATTAATCGATTACGGCTTTAAGGAGTTAAACTTTTTCAAGATTTATGCTGGAGTTTTTGAGCCTAATATCCGGTCTTGGACCGTAGCAGAAAAAGATGGTTTTGCTCTGGAAGGAATTCAGAAAAAAGCTATGTATATTGATGGAGAATATGTTGATTCTCGTAAGTACCGGCTTTTTAAAGAAGATTGGTTAAATAGAACATCAAAAAAATAATCGCTTTTTTATAATAAATTTGAATTACTTTAAATTCATTTAAGCTTCTTTTAGAGAAATAATAGATTTAAATACCTGTATTTTCTTGTTACATGTTAGGAAAGAGTTATCCATATATATTTTATACGCAGTTTAGTGATTAAAAGGACAACTTACATAAAAGCTTCAGAATAAAAAACTCATTAAATAGCAAGTCGAGATTCGATATCGGAAAGATATTTTAAAAAGATTCTTAAAGTGAGGCTTTATGTCAAGTTTTAAATTAAAAGTGTTGCTAATTGGCGCAGCTGCGGTTGGTAAGGAAGATTTAGTAAATAGATTCATTAAGAATCGATTCGCAGCAAATTATAGACTAACTGTAGGCGTAGATATTCTTACTAAGGATGTCGAATTCCGACAGGGTGAAATCGCAACACTCTCCATTTGGGATATAGGTGGTCAACAGAGATTCGAATTTATCCGATCCAGTTTCTATAAGGGTGCAGCAGGAGCATTATTAGTTTTTGATTTAACACGCGAACAAACTTATATCGAAGTGAGGAAATGGTTAACAGAAATACAGCAATTTGCTGGTGAAAATATTCCTTTTGTTCTAATTGGGAATAAAGCCGATTTGATAGAAAATAATAAACCAGCAATAGATAGGTATGAAGCAAGATCATTTGCAGAGAAAGAAGGCTCGATCTATATCGAGACTTCTGCAAAAACTGGTGTAAACGTTGATGAAGCATTTACAGAATTAACAAGAAGAATTATTGATTCAAGGAAGCGTAATTGATTATAATTTAGACCTACTTAGAATTAATTGTATCTATATATTTTTAACTATTTTTACCTGCATTTATATTTAAAAATCTAAAAAATTATTAGGATAAATTTATTTATAAACATAAAGATAAAATTTAAATGAGTTAATATGTCGGAAGAACCACAGCTCCCCTCTTTGCCAGATATTGGAGATATTCTTGATAGAAAAAAGCGCTTTGTTGAGAAGATTACCACAGTAATAAAATGTAAAGAATGTAAAGCAAAATTTGATCGTCCCTTCAAAGTTGGAGACTATACATATAAATCATTATCAGAAGAACATTGCGAAAAATGTAACAAAACCAATACATTAGTTATTGAAGAAATCTATTCTGAATGGATTGATCCAAAAAAACAGTAAATAACTTTTTATTAATTAAGAACCTTAATTTCTTAATTTTATTTATCCTTTAAAATTCAATTCTAAGTAATGAGTATCCTATATATAATAGATTTAATTGAATTTGTCATAATAAACATATTCAATTTGACTGTGTTTGTCCTATTTCTCTCTCGGGTTAAAAAGCCAGAATTATCGAGAAAAATAGGTATATTTAATATAGCGCTTGGAATTCCTACTTTAATTATAGCCATAATTAATATATTCTTAGTAAGAGAATGGTGGTATTGGTTATTTCCTCTGTTATTAGTTGGATTTGTTATATTTACCTTAATAATCGATTACATCAAAAAAATCGAATTTCGAAA
>CAYUTF010000059.1:0-20382 GCA_964447495.1 uncultured archaeon | reverse complement strand
AGAAACAGATAAAACTTTCCGTGCTTATAGTATTAACTTTTAATTTAATTCTTTTTAGCTACGTTCTGAATAACAATGTTATTATAACTAATGAAACCAATATAAGAGAAAATGGTGATCCTAAAAATCAAGATATTTCTATTGATAATACCCATAGCGGAATCGGAGCATCCCTAAATATTACTCACTGGGCAAATAGAACAGATACTGATCTTCTTGTGAATTTTAACGAAAATAGTTGGGATACAGCTAATATTCCATTGGGAGGCGGATGGGATGCATATAGATTAAATGTATATGTAGAGGATTTAACTGATGAACGAAATTGGAATAATGGAACCTTTGCCTATGGGAGTGATGATGGTAATTATTCAGCTGGAGATGATGATACAACATGGATAAGTAATAGTTACCAAAACTGGACATTTGGATTTAATGATACAGGCTTAGGAGCAAATCTTATGAGTGGTAATTATCGAAGTAACATTGGAGGTCATGATTGTTTAGAGTTGCGAATGGATAGTTATGATACTGATGTAGATGGTACGACATTTCATACATACGATCCCGACGATCAATTATGGTGGAATACTTCAGTTTCAATTCCAAGAGGAGAAGTTATTGACAGTACATTGAATTTTGATTTATATCCTAATCATTTGGCACAGTTTAATTCGTGGGCTTTTGCAATATATATTAATGATATACAAGTGTACTCCATCGGGACCTACACTTTATTACAATTTGGAGTAAATACGTGGCATAGTTTTTCCATCCCTCAAGATGTATGGATTAATGATACTAATATATTTCCAAGTGGACCAATCAATAATCAATTAATCGAAATAAGGGCTAATTTAGAATGTATTGGGGGAGGAAATTATTCTGGATTCCAATATGATGATTATCAGAGATTATATTTCGATAATCTTGAGTTAGAAACTAAAACTGAGGCCTTGCCTTCTAATCTTGATTTAAGAGTAAATCAGACAGTAGTACAAGACTTTGATTGGGGAAAAGGTAGCGTAAATCTTTTAGGTAATTGGCAAACTACTCCAATTACTGCAAACTTCAGCAGTAATGATGTCGGACTTTTAGGTTCATACTCAGTTAATCTTAAAACCGATTTAAACCTATTTGCTTCAAAAGATATACCTGAAACCAACTATGAAACTAATACTGCATCTTTAGGCACTCTTTTTCAAGTAAATAATGATAGCAACGTAAATTGGGAATTTTACGGTTATATTGCAGTTCCTACAGGTTATTCAGAATCACAAATGAAAATAGAATTTCCCAATGATATGATAATTACATCAGTATTTACGCCCGAAGAGCCTTCTACTAATATTCTTAATTTATGTGATGATTCTATACCCGGTATCTTAACTATACCTATAAATACAATAACTTCTATTCCAGATGGATTCTGGAGATTTGAAGCCATCTCACCTAATTATTGTGAAGATTTATCAATATATGGTAATTCAACGGGAATTTGGCAACAAAATGATGAATTTAAAGCGGGAGAGTATCTTAATATTACTGCTAAAATTACAAATTCACTCTTAATCTCTTCTTATATTCACAATACTTTAGCTCAAATTCAAATAAGATTTCCAAACGGTTCTTTATGGGCACAAGAAGGTCAATATGCATCGATAGATGCAAATGGTTATGTTCGCTTTAACGCTATCAGGATTCCTTCCACTACTCCTAATTATGAGGTGGGAGAATATGAAGCTATTGTAACCTGGAATAATACACATTCATCTTATGGTATGAATGAAACCGGAATTATATATAAGACATTTCGAGTCATACACTATTCAAAATTGACTCCCGAGCAGAAATTTTTTAATAATTATCTAGAAGGAACAATGATTAATCTTAAAATCTCGTTTAATGATCTAGAGAATTTTGATGCTATTGAAAACGCTATCGTATACACTTATAATTTCACACATCCTAGCATCATTCAATATTTCAATGAAGCTAATCCTGGATTTTACATATTAGAATTTAGTACAATAGGAGGTTTAGCAGGAAATAATACAATAAATATTTACGCAAATTCAACGAATTATGATAACACTCAAGTGAATATCACTATTGATATAATTAAGCAAACAATTCTCACAGTTGATAACGATTTTCTCACAGATATTGCATACAAATCTAATTTTACTGTTCAATTTAATTATACAGAATTTTATACTGGTGGAGGAATAGATGCCACATCGCTCTCTATTGACTGGGCGGGAGATTTTCATTTCAATCGAATATCTCAAGGAAGATATAATTTAATATGTAACGCTTCTGGACCTGGTTATGATCCAGGAAAACTTTATACCCTGATAATTAATGTTGGAGCGATTAAACATATCCCTCAATCAATACCGATTAGAATCCTTATAAGTGAATTAGAATCTAATATAAATCTGTTTATTAATGGAACAGAGATCTACGATGATGAATTAATTTCAGTAGAGGTATGGCAACAAATAAACGTAACTGTAAAATATACGGATGCACAATTAAATCACTTGAGTTTCGCTTCCGTCAAAGTAATTATTGGAGGATTTACTGAAGACTTACCTGAAAATCCTTTATTAGAACATTATAGTAAATTGATTAATGCAACTGAACTAGGTCAAGGAATAGATTATTTATCGGTTATAGCTAATATTACTTTCTATAATCCCCAATCTATCCGAGCAATTCTTCAAATAACTGAACGATTAACCCAGCTACGTATCTATTTAAATAATATAGACAAAACAAGTGATCCTTCTATTGACGTTCCAATTGGTACGTTTTTAAATATTACTATAAAATACCAAGATATGCGAGGGTTTTTCATAGATAATGCGGTGTTATCCTTATCTGGGGATTATTCAGATACTTTAAATAAGAGTTTAGCTTTAGAACAATACAGTATCTTAGTTAATTCTTCAGATTTAAAATTAGGTGTAAAAATTATTACTGTTTCTGCTGAAAAATTCGATTATGAATATCAAACAGAAGATTTAAGAATTGTAGTTAGGAGATTTCGAACAGAAATCACCACTATAACAGGAGAAGATAGATTTATTGTGAGACCTGGTGAAAATCTCAAATTGGAGGTAATTTTGAATAATACTGATTTGGAAAAACTAATTTTAGGTGCAGATGTTAAGTATTCATGGGCATTTGGAACAGGAGATTTAATTGATTCAAATGGAGATGGTATTTATGAAATTACATTAGAAAATATCCCATTAGGATCCTTTAAAGTCTATATTACTGCATTTGCAGGGGACCAATATGATTTTGAGGCTTTAAGTATCACTATTTCTGCTATCATTCCTGAAGCAGAGGTCACCTTGTTTCTGATTTTACTCATACTAGCAATTGCTATTACATCCTCAGTAGGGATTTATATATATCTTTATCGCAAGATTTTCAGATTCCCTAAGAAAGTAAGAACAGTTAGAAAGTATGCAAAAACTTTAAACAAAGGGAAAGCGCCTAGAACGGAGATTGACAGTCGAGAAAAAACAATTAATGACGCGTATAAAGAAGAGTTAGAGAAGAGTGCAAAGATGTTAAAAGGACGTTCTGCAGCCCCATCTACTGAACCCGATAAATTTATTAAAAAAATACCTCAAGAAATTTCAGATGAAACGCCTGAAGTAAACGAATAATAATAAAGAACTTTATTTTATTTCTTTTTTACTTTTTATTTGAATTTAGATATGAAATATTCATTAAAGAATATTGAAATATAATTGAATCTTAATGATTGTATAGATGAGTTCGAATATTAAAGTCTTCAAGTTAACATACTCGGGAAATTTTATTGAGCTATCATCTGAGAATGAACTTGATTACTTCAACCTTTTTGATATAATAGCAGTATTCGTCTCTAATCAAAAAAGAATGTATGTTTGGATTGCTAAAAAATCAGTTCAGAGTTTAAAAAATCACATTCCTCAAATACGTCAGATTTTCTCCAGAGAACATCCTGAATTGGTGTTATTGCGTAATATTACCATCGAGGCGGGTTTTGAACCTCCTGAGTTCTTTGATTTAATGGGCTTCACAAGGGAAGAATTACGAAGCCATCTTCAAAATATCGAAACTAGACTATTACCCATTATGTCAGAAATTAATCGCTTAAAGAATGATGCGGATAAATTATTTATCTCAGAAGAGTTCGAAAAAGCAATATTTCAAGCGAATAAAATTATAGAGTTAGCGAAAAAGATCGAAGATGAGTCTGTAGAAAATGACCAAAAAAATTTCATAAATCAAGCTCAGATTAAGCTAAATTTTAAAAAGAAATTAAAGGAAATCGAAGAAGAATGCAAAGTAGTTATCAAAGAGTTTGAAGAACGCATTAATGTTGAGGACTTTCGAGGAGCTCATGGCATTGTCAATGTATTTAAATTGAAATTTGAAAAAGAGTACAATTTAATGACTATTCCTTTAGCTAAACATATTCTTTTGATGGATCAGAACTTAGTAGAAACTATTAATATCGAAACAAATAGAATAAAAAATGAATTAGAACAACTCTACAAAAGATATGAAAGGTTAATGACTAATGAACATCTAATCTTGGCATCAACTATTCTAAAACAAATTAATAATTTAGTCGAAAGCATTTCTGAAACTGAGACCGAAGATTATTGGCAATCAATTGAGAAGGAATATCAAAAAAAGAAGAAAACACTAAAATCTTCAATCCTAAAAATGAGTCAAGCAGCAAATGCCAAATTATTTGAACATAATATTTCTGAATCCATCGAAATTTATAAAACAATCATCAATAAACTGAAAAATATCTGTAATGATACTCTTGTTAATTAAAAAAGAAAATTATTCTTAAAAGTGATTTTAATGAAGGATGATGAAAAACTATCCACCAAGAAAAAAGACAAGCTTACCGTCATTTCTGAAATGGATGAATTAAAGGTTATTGCAAATAATCACTTACTAATGAAAAAATACTCTGAAGCAATTAAAGCTGCAGAAAAGATTATCAACTTAGCTTTAGATGTTAAAATGGACTCCCTCATAAGAGAACAGGAAGATTTTATTGCTAGTATATATAAAATAGTTGAAACTGACAAATTAGCTTTAATAATCTTAGAGGATTTTGAAACTATGAAAAAGAAATACGAAGACCTCTCTAAAAAGAACAAATTCTACGACGCGCATCACCTTGTTGAAAATTTCAAAGAGAAATATGGAGAATACTACAATCTAAATTTGATTGATTCCATCGATCAATTTATGAAAAATGAAATAAAAAGATGGAATTATTGTAAAGCGGAAGAAAGTACAATTAAACTGCTTGAACCTTTAGAAATTCAGTTCAGTAGCTATATTAATACCAATAATATCCCATTTGCTAAAGATACTTTAGAAAAAGCAAATAAGCTATTAAAAAGCGTAAATGTTGACTATATCATTAACAAATGGAAAAATTTTCACTCCAAGTATTTGGAAATTAGTAAAGATCATGAGTTTAAAGATGATTTCGAGAAAAAGTTAAAGATAATTTCATTTCTTACAGAAGAATATAAATTCAAAGAGGCTCATTCTCTTTTATCCTTATTAATAAAAATATCGAAAGAAAAGGGTTTTATTGAATATACAACAAAATTAGCAGCTAAAAAAAGATATATTGAGGATGCTGAAGGAAAATATCAGAAACTTTTGAATGACATTGTTGAATTAGATGAGAAAATAAAAAGAAACATAAAAACAGAACAATATGAAAATGCTAAAGAAAATTGTATCCAAATTATTAAAATTGCTCGATTTATAGGTAAGCAAGATCTCATTGAGAAATATGAAAAAAGAAGAGATGCTATGAATATTAAAATGCGAGACTTTAATAGATTTGAACTTCTAAGCAATTCAGTTAAAAGACAATCAGAGATCGCTGAAAATGAGTTAAATAAAGAGCATTTTAAAGAAGCTCTAGCGAAATATAAAGATATACTAAATTATATCCAAGAATATTTCGAAGAGTAATGACAACTTTTTTTCATAATATATTTACTCGTTAATAACGATTTTAATTAATATCTTAAGGCTAATTTTTTGTTAGTAATATTTAAATAATGTTATGATCAATATACTTTTGGATAAAAATTGACGTTTTTGGAAAAGTAACATTGATTCAAGAAATAACCATTTTATCTGATACAGGACTTCCCATCTTTTATTATAATTTCTGTGAAGAAATTAATGATAGTCATAATTATCAACTTATAGCTTCGTATTTCGACCAAATTTGTCGATTTGCGAAGTATGGATTCAAGGAGAGTATAAATACTCTGAAAATGGATAAGTGTGTGTTTTATTTTTATACTGATCCCCATTCGAAATATCACCTAATCTTAAAATGTGATAGTAAAATGGATGATAAACGAAGTAGAAAAAAAATGGTTGATTTAATGGCTCAACGAATATTTAAAAGGTTTTTTACTCGATTTGAAGATGATCTACTAGACTTTAAAGGAAATATCACCCCATTTAAGAGATTTTCGAAAGATATTAAAGAAATGATTCCTAAAAGTATGATATCAAGACCGATTCAGGCAAGCCAATAATATAGCATCATAATATTTCCCATTTAAACTCAAATATTCTCTTAAGATTCCTTCTTCTAAAAATTCTGCATTTTTAAACAGCTTTATTGAACGCTCATTATCTAAAGCTATATGTGCTTCAATTCTATGGAAATATAAATGAAAGAATGTAACATTTTTAATTAAAGTAAGCGCTCTCTTTCCTATTCCTTTATTCCAATATTCTGGTAGAATCCATATGCCAATATCCGCCCGTCTATGATACCAACTTATATTCCAGACGCTTACCGATCCGATTTTTTTAGATTTATTTCTTTCCCGTAATTCAATTATATAATTAAACTGGAGATATTTATCCCAGGATTTTAAATACCCTTTTACAAGTCTCTTTGAGCGTTCTAATGATTGCAACGGTCCTAAAGACAAATAATTAGTTGTTCTTTTATCATTTAGACTTTCAAAGAGAAAAAGAGAGTCATCTTTCGATATCTTCCTAAGATAAAGATTTTTATCGTTTATTTCTTCAATAATATCAATGTTACGATACATTATAGCTAACATAAAAAATAATGCTTTCATTTTAAAACTATAGATTCAATCAAAAATAAAAAGAAAAAAATAAGTTAGGATTTTTATCGCGATTATGTTCCTTTAAAATGGGGAGTGTCCTTGATGCGTTTACTTCCTTTACAGTTAGGACATATACTATCATCTTCCATCTTTCCTTTTCCCCCACATACGGGACAACGCACTTTTCTATTGAATGCTGCTATGCCTTCTTTAGAATCAAAACTTGCGCTATTTATTCCAAAACCAAGTTGCTCCATCATTAAACCTAATTGGGGATATCTTGTACCAAACTTAACACATTTCTTTATTATAAATAACGCTGTAGTAGCGGCATCACCTAACCATTTCGCTTTTTCATGGACCAATTTTTCAAATTCTTCCCCAGCTGGAGCTATCCAAGATACTAAACCCCATTCAAGCATAGTTTTCGCATCGAATTGTTCTCCAAAAAAAGCAGCTCTTAACGCTCTATTGAGCCCAACTCTTGCAGCTAGGCGAGTAACCCCTCCATTAGCGGGAAATATCCCTCGATGGACTTCTGGTACTCCAAAGATCGCTCTATCACTAGCAATAACAATATCACAAGCTAATACCAGTTCAAGACCTCCGCCTAAAGCGAATCCATCCACAGCAGCAATTAAAGGTTTGGAAAATTGTTCCATCTCATCATAATCCCTATGTCTCGTTCTCATTGCCATACTCATATGCATAGGAACGTTCATTTTAAGTCTCGGATCCACCATTGCTGCTAAATCAGCTCCTGCAGAAAATGCAGGTTTTTTAGTGAAATCCTTAGTTCCTCTTAGAACTACTGCTCGTACTGATCCATCTAACTGTAAGATACGAAGTGCTTGAGAGATTTCTGCTACAGTTTGTTCTGTTAAAGCATTGAGTCTATCTGGTCGATTAAGAACGATAACAGCGTAGTTGCCATCAATAGTTCCCTGTCTTATTACGTTTCCTTGATCATCTCGAGCTGTAGGCCATTCTATTTTAATATGTTCAAACTTTGGTTCTTCTACCATTTTAATTCATCCTTTACCTTATTTAAATTTTTTTTTTTTGTAAGATTTGTTTAATTTATCCTAAAAATGATTAAGTAGTAATAGGTTTTTACAAATTAAAAAGTTTTAAAATTTCAATCTTATAAAATTGAAATTAACTAAAAACAAGGATAATGTGCATTTAAAAGTAAAAATAAAAAAAAGTAGATAAAGTAAATAATTTAATAAAAGGTATTTATTTGCGCATCTTCGAAAATTCTCCAGATTTCATCAATTCAATTGGTTTTAAATATTTTTTACCGGTCTTATTTGCTAAATCTTCTAAAATCTTAGACCATTCAGCATAATTCTTTTTCCCAGCACCAAAGGGTCCTGGAGCATTCATTCCCGCCATATTAGCCTCGTCGATGACTTTAAAGCCACTTGCGATACCCTCATCTAAGATACGACAACCCTCATTTAGCATTATTGCAAAAAGTGTATTTAAGTCAAAGATACCTGCTGGTTCTGCATTTTTAATTTTGACCATTATCGCATCTCTTCCTTTGCTCCAGTCATAAAAACCTCTTCCTGTTTTTTGACCTAAATCTCCTTTCTTGTATAAATCTGTTATTACTTTTCCTGGTTCAAAATCAGGAGATAAAGTTTCTTTATAATAATTCATAATATGAAAGTTTGTGTCAATCCCAGTAAAATCTGTCAAAACACAAGGTGGCATAGGCATTTTACCACCTGCATCAGCATCTAAACGTTCCCATGGAATACCTCGTTTTTCTGCTTCATCAAATGCCCAGTGTAAATAGATAATAACTGGAGAATTCATTCGATTCACAATAAATCCAGGTCGATCTTTTAATACTGGAGCAATATATCTATCACCTCTTAAGCATGGGAATTTTCCTGCAACTTCCATAGCAGTGTTAAATGTCTGATCGGAAGTAGCCGCACCTTTAATAACTTCAATGCATCTCATTAATGGTACAGGATTAAAGAAATGCATGCCACATACACGTTCTGGTGCGCCGCTATTTTTTCCAATTTCCGTTATACTCATCGTAGAAGTGTTTGAAGCGAATATAACATGAGAAGAACCATTATCCATAACAGTTTTACATACTTTCTGTTTAACGTCCATTTTTTCTATGACCGCTTCAATAACAATGTCAACATCTTTCACAGCTGAAGCTAAATCAATTGATTTTTGACATTTAGCCAAGATACTGTCAGCAGTTACACCCTCACCTAAAGCTTTTTTAGATTCTAATTTTCTCAAACCTTCTTCAATTTTTGAGTATCCATTATCTACAAATTCATCTTTAACGTCCACAAGTTTCACATTATAACCCGCCATGAGTGAAACTTGAGCAATCCCGCTGCCCATTAAACCAGCCCCAAGTACTAAAACATTCTTTACGTCAACCATTTTTTTGTTTTCATCCTCATTAAATTTTATTAACAAATTAAGTAACAAATAATTAAATCATATCTTTTTTTTTAATTTTAACATTTCATTTACCGAAACGAAAAAACCCATGAACTAATTCAAAAAATTCTTCATATTTCTAATATTCAAGAAAATTTTCTATGTTTTTATTTAAAACCTAATCACCACAAACTCTTAAAAATTATAATTTTAAGAACATCCTTGTTTTGTATTATTAATGTGAAGTAATTTAAGGGCAACTCTGTGATATATGGATAGAAGTAAGAAATTATAATTAGTTATGAGAGGTAAAAATTGTGAAAATAGCTAAAATATATGGATTTAACATTAAAGTAAGTTTAAGTACTCTGATAATAGTAGGATTGATCGGATTTTATGCAGCAAGCTTTTATGCGAGTATAGTAATCGGGGCAACAATTATTGAATTGATCGTCGTTGGATTAATTAATGGTTTAGTAATTCTTGCTTCAGTCTTAGGACATGAAATTGCACATTCCGCCGTTGCGCAAAAATATGGTTTAAAGGTTACTGAAATTGAGCTCTATTTATTCGGTGGGGCATCAAAAATAGAAGAAGACCCTAAGAATCCTAAAAGTGAAATCATAATAACAATTGTGGGTCCTTTAACCAGTCTTTTGATTGGCGGTATATTTTTGTTAACTTATTATGGCATTCCCTTTCAATTGCCGGCTCTATTGGCGGTGACATTACTTTATTCAGGGATTTCAAATATAGGTCTGGGTTTATTTAACCTTCTACCTGCTTTTCCTATTGATGGAGGGAGGATACTACGAGCTATTCTCTGGCATAGAAGAAAGGATATTGTTTCTGCTACACGAATTGCTTCTCAAGTAGGTAGTTTTTTCGCCTATGGTTTGATAGGATATGGAATTTTGCAAACATTTCTATTTGGATTTTTTAGTGGCTTTTGGTTTATTATAATCGGATTTTTTTTAAATAGTCAAACAAAACAATCATATATTCAAACTCTTAATGAATTATCCTTATCTAAGTTACATGTAAAAGAAATGATAAGTATGCCAAGATTAGAGGTGCCATTTAATTTAACTGTTGAAGAAGCATTGAAATATTATTTTTTGGTCTATAAAAAAGATTATTTCCCGGTGATAAGAAATGGACAAATCGAGGGAATAATACACATAGATGATATCAAAAAAATTCCTATTGAGAAGAGAGACACTTTTATTGTGGGATATGCTATGAGATCCATCAATCAATTTCCGACAATCTCTGAAAAAGGTTCTGGAAAGGATGCACTTAAAAACTTAATGAAGGAGAATAATAAGCTTCATTTAGTTGTGGTAAAAGATGATTCAGATGATTATGTACTTGGACTTATCGGAGAAGAAGAAGTGTTGTCTTCCTTAAGATTTTGTAAATTAAATCCTGAAAGATGTTAAGTTATTTTTTATTTATAAAAAATTAATTTTTCTACACAAACGTCTTTTTCCTCATCATTATGAAGAAAATTAATTTCAATCTTACTAATTTTTTTTCCAATTAAATTTTTAAAAGCTGTTTCGAAATACCCTTTATTTATTCTACAGAATGCTTTGCCAAATTGTAATTTACTTCTATGTTTGATAGGTTCTCTCAAAAAGCACTGATTTTCAACAACTAATACGACCTTTTCATCATCTTCATCAGCACTTATTATTTTTAAGGAGTAGAATTCCTTTAATTCTCTCATTAAAACAATGAGAGCCTCAAGGATCTCAAATTCTTCTCTTCCATAACTTTCTTTGATCCTCTTAGCAATTAATTCTCCAGGTCCCGCTCCTATCTGGAATAACATTGAAAGAAGGGCATTCTTACCGAATAAATCTAATATTTTATAAACCATCGATTCACTAATAATTTCAAAGCCTTTTAGTGAATTAATTTTAGATGGATCACTTTTAATCAAATTATTAATTTCTTCTATACTCACAATCCTATCCCTATTTCCTTTAAGAAAAATAGTTATGTTTAATATGATTTAATAATGAACTGAAACTTTAAAAAATTTAATATTAAGAATAAGTAACAAAGATTTCTATCTTTAGACAATTTTATCTAGTACTGTTTCAAATTCCTTATAATCAGGTAATGTCTCCAAACATATAGAGATGTTGTTAATGGAGCTAGTTTTTTCAGTAACGTATTTTTTAATCGTAGGAAGCATAATCTGACTACTTTTTTTTGTTGTAAAACCGATCACGTCCTTAGAAAGTGGTGGAAATACCAAAGATTTAATACTATGTTTATCAGCTATCTTTAAACTATTCCAAATTGCTAACATTAATTTTTTTCCATCGTGACCTGCCCGTGCATGGATTATATATTTAGCTTTTAAATTTCCTCCAGAGGTAATTACTGCACTTCCCACTGGAATGTTTGAAATCTTCTGGGCAATTACATTGCATTCCACTTGGACCGTTGAGCCTGCTTCTCTTACAACTTTGCATCTTAAGTCTCCACTGGGTAACAATCTTGAATTAGTTGGAATTACGATGGCATCGTATTCTGACTGTGTTAAATCTCCTATAAAAAGTTCGATAACAGTATTGTTAATTGTTATCTCATTCATTACATATCTATTCTAAAAAACTATATTTATATTTTTATATAATTTCGACAGTAATGTAATTTTAAATGATTTGCCTGATAAATCAGAAACAAATTAGTCATAATTCATATTAATTTCTTTTACTTTTTTTATCAGTTTCTCAACATTTTCATCAATAGTTTTGAGAACATTTTGGTACATCGCTTTACTTGTGTAGTAGGGGTCGATTATATCTAAATCATAACTTTCGCCATTAAATTCTTTTAAAGTAAAAGTTATGTTATTTATGTTTTCGAGCTCAGAATATTTCTTTACAATATCATCAACATGGGATTGTTCCATTGTAATTATTAAATCCTGATTTCCAAGTAAGTTCCGATTAATTAATTGAGGTCTAAAATCAGAATTGTTTATTCCTTTCTCATTTAAATATTCCTGTGATTCAGGTTGCATATATGAAAACGCATTGATAAAACCAGCACTTTGAACGAGCAAATCTATTCCATACATCTTAGCGTAATGACGAGCAAGAAATTCAGCAGCAGGAGATCGGGCAGTATTACCTAAACATACGAAAAGAATTTTCTTGATTCTCATCGAATAATCAAATATTGTAAACCTAATTAATTATTTGTTTATTTTTCCAATGCCTTCTTTAGTGTCTCAATTTGTGATTTTAATTTAGAATTCTCTATTTGACACGCATTAAGTTGATTCTGGAGCTTCTGCATTTCTCCTACTACTCTATTTGAATTTAAAAGTGTATCATATAACTGAGTTTTTAACTTTTCTACATCTGTTTCAAGGTTTTTTATATATTGCTTATCTTTCGGTTCATAAGGCCATTCTTCTGACATTTTTTTCACATATCTCTTTTATTAGTCCATTATTAGAATTGATTTTGATAGATAATTTTTATTTGAGAGAGACCTTTTGTGTTTCAGGATTTCGCACAAAAAACCCAGTTGTGCCGCATTCTTGACAGACAGGTGTATTATCATCAAGAAATACCATTGATTGCTTAAAAGATGTGGGACAGATGAAGTGAACGAGTTCTTCTTCTTCCTTTGAGAACTCTTTTATCATTTCAATCTTCGGTATGATGGGAGTCTGAATACAGTACATACAAAAGCAGCGTCTTTTCGTATCTTCGAGAATATCCTTAAGGTCTTTTAAATTTGCATCACTTTCCACTGTTAATTCCAAATTAAAATTTTTTACGGCATCAATTCCATCCTCAATCCCAAAACCCGTTGTTAGGTCAATGAAAGAGATTCTTATCTCTAAAGAAAAAGATTGGGCTTCAGTCATTATCTCACTTTTCATATTTCGTAAGAATAGCGTTTGTTTATATGATCAAAAATTTAGACAAATTGGAAATGAAACGCCTTCAAGGTTAGACGAGAATGTTATTTCAGGTGCATTAACTGGAGTGTTGAAGATAATATCAGAAATTACCCAGAGTAAAAAATGGTTGAGGAAGATTGATAAGGAAGGAAATTATCTATATTTCTCATATGGAAAGTATCATATTACAACATTAATCGCATCACTTGATTTACCGATATTAACAAAAAAACTAGATGCGTTTTCAAAAGATTTTGGAGCAACTTATGAAAAAGAGCTAAAATCATTTGTTGGAAATGTAACTCCCTTTGATGATACAAAATATTTAGTGGAAAAGTACTTCAACCAAAAATATGCTGATTTGATTGGAACATAACTCCTATTCTTTATTTATTTCAATAACTTTTTCGATGGTTTTTTCTACAGCATCTTCAATTTTTTTCAGGATAGCATTATATTCTTTCTCTTTTAAATAAAAAGGATCTGGAATTTCATTATCTCTCTGAAATCCTGCAAATTCTCTCAATAGATAGAGTTTATCTCCAAGATTTTTCAAATGTTTAAACCTTCTTTTTAGTTTATTAATATGCCATTTTCTTTCAAATCCCAAGATTAAATCCTGATTTTTAACTAAGTCTTCATCTACTTCTTTCGCTTTGAAATCTTTGATGTCTATTCCTTTCGTTTGTAGGTACTTTAATGTACCCTCTTGAGGTTGTTCATAGTAATGATATACTCCTGCAGAATCGAACTTTACATCTTTTAGTTCATCTCGATATTTTGTTTGTTGGAGGAACTTTGCATAATATTCAGCAAAAGGGGATCTACATGTATTTCCAGAACATAAAAAGAGGATATATTTGATTTTAGGCATAATATAAGACTTAAAATGTAGACATCTAAAAAAAATTATTAGAATATTCAAAAAGATATAAAAAAATAATTTCATTTTGGTATTTTAAGATATTTTTATAAATATATGGGGTTTGAAAGAAGATTTCATTAAAACTTAAAACTGACTTCTTAATAATCGGGGGAGGGGTTTCTGGCCTATCTTTAGCAATTAATTTAGCAGAAATGGCTCCCAAAGAAGATATTTTATTACTTACCAAGGAAAAGCTTTCTGAATGCAATACTTATTATGCTCAAGGGGGAATTGCATGTGTACGTAACAAAAATGATAATTTTGAGAAACATATTCAAGATACATTAATTGCCGGGGATGGATTGTGCAATGAAGAAGTTGTAAGGTTGATAATATCGCAGGCACCTGAAAGAATTGATCAATTAATTGAGATGGGAGTTGAATTCTCAAGGAATAATGAGGGGGAGTTTGATCTTGGAAAGGAAGGAGGCCATACTGAAAGAAGAATCCTTCATGTAAATGACTTAACGGGACAAAATGTAGAGCTTAAACTCATCGAAAAAGTTAAAAAGATTCCAAACCTTCAAATTAAAGAAAATTGGTGCGCGATCAATTTATTCTGTAATAATTTTAGATGTGATGGAGCGTATGTTTTAGATCAAAAAAGCGAAGAAATTTACAATATTTCTGCCAAATCCACAATCTTAGCGACTGGAGGTGCTGGTAAGATTTATCTTTATACAACAAACCCCGATGTTGCCTCAGGGGATGGAATTGCAATGGCATATCGTGCTGGAGCAATTATTGCAAATATGGAGTTTTATCAATTTCATCCTACTTGCCTCTATCACCCCTTTGCAAAATCCTTTTTAATAACAGAATCAATGAGAGGAGAAGGGGCAGTTTTAAAAGATATTAAAGGGAATGCGTTTATGCAAAAATATCATCCTTTAAAAGATTTAGCACCGAGAGATATTGTATCACGAGCTATTGATGCAGAACTTAAGCGTACCGGAGAGGATCACGTGCTATTAGATATTGCTTCATATAAAAGCCCTGATTTTATTAAAAGTCACTTTCCAGGGGTTTATGATCAATGTAAGCAATTTAGCATTGATATTACGAAAGAACCAATACCAGTTGTTCCCGCAGCTCATTATAGCTGTGGAGGTGTACTTGTCAAGGTGGATGGCTCTACAAAAGTAAAAAATCTATATACGATTGGAGAATCGTCCTGCACGGGATTACATGGAGCTAATCGATTAGCAAGTAATTCTTTATTAGAAGGATTAGTCTGTGCTCATGAATGTGCTAAAACTCTTGCAAAAAAGGCTAAAGAACTGAAAGTTAATGAATTTAAGGAATGGGAGCCAGGACATGCTGTTCCCTCAACGGAAGCTGTTGTGATTACCCAGAATTGGGATGAGATACGCCGCTTTATGTGGAACTATGTTGGAATTGTCCGTACAGACTTACGTTTACAGCGAGCGAAAAAAAGAATCAATTTACTTCTTGATGAGATTAACCAATATTACTGGGATTTTAAAATTGAGAAAAATTTAGTTGAATTAAGAAACTTAGCAACTGTAGCAAAACTGATAATTGTAAGTGCGATATCCAGAAAGGAAAGTCGAGGAATTCATTATAATGTCGATTATCCTACTAAAGCTTCAATGAGTAGACCAACCACTATTAGAAGACCGTGGTAATTAAAAAAAGATAAAGTTATCGACTAAAGGGGAGAAAGTTTCATTAATAAAGTTTTAAATACTAAATTATCAATAATTTTATTTATATGAAATTCAATTGTAAATCAAAATTATTTCTCAGTTTTAGATTTCTTCTACTAGCGTTTGGTATAATCTTAATAGGGTTAAATATCAACTTATTGTTTAGTAAGCTAGTAATTAATAATCAAGAAAAGATATACTTATATGATTCCGTTAGGACCGCAGAAGCTGGTGAACTATTAAATATAACTCTTCACCAATCTTATGTAAGCCCTGGACTAATTCAATTTTCAAATCTTAGCGAATCAGATAGCTTTACTCTACCATGCCCAACTGAACCAACATTTAATTCGAGTAGAACTAAAATTCAAATTGAAAATATTTTTGCTCCAAATAAAACGCTAGTAATTGAGGATGAGGAAATTCAAGCTGCTAAACATGAACTCTATGTGGTTGCAAGATTAGCATCATTTCAAGTCAAAGAAAATTGTTATCTTGATAATGTTTCAGTTTTAATTAGTGAAGATTCAACAGGAGATCAAGATTTTTTTTTTGATGTATATAATGCGACATTTTCAGGAGGGTATATTAAATATAACGTAAGTATTGTTCCATCAACGAGAGTTATTTATAATGTTGACCATGCAACCATGAGTTGGGAGAATATTACAAATTGGCATATTTACCTTGATACAGAAAAAACGTATAACAATACATTCTTCATAAAACTTAGTTGTCAGTCTAATATGCAGGGATATTGGCACTATGGCAGTAATGGAGAATATGATAGCATTATCTGGAGACTTTTTGGTTCCTTCCCAGAACTTACATCTAATGATTTGGGCTTAATAGTCGATTTATATCCTGAAAATAGCACACCAAAACCTTCTGATCTAAATCTAAAAATAAATGGTACAAATGTAAGTGATATTAGTTATGAGAATAAAGGATTTTGGATAAGTAATGAAGAGTATATAAATCCATCAGGTCAATTAGAATTTGAATTATCCGCAGATTGGTGGGATCTTTCTTGTGATATTACTAAGGCTCAAATCAATTACACAAAAACAGATTTAAAAGCGAATACTAATTCTGAGATCCTTGAACCAGATCTAGTTCTTTGGAACGCTTCCATCAATGAAAAGATTGATAGTTTCGATTCGAGAATAGATTCTTACAATTATCTTAAATTTTGGGTGCCTACAAATTGGACAGATATTAAAGTATTCAACGGGAGCATTGAAAAATCCGCATTTATTTCAACTTCGACTTTATATGGATATCGAGAAGTGGTTGTGTTTCAAGCAGGAAATGGAGACAATTGGTACCTTATAGCAAGAGTAGACAGTCGTATTCCTGGGAATGGAGCAACAGCTATTCCATTTGGAAATTATTACTTACTTTTTACAATAATCATTATGATATCTTTGATCTATTTTACGAAGAGGAAATCAATAAAGAAAAAAATTGGGTAATAATGTGTGAAATATGATTCTTTAGAATTTAGTAGAATGTATTCTCAAGATAAGTAGATCAGCAACCCTCCGAAGACCATGTTAAAGACTCAACTCTAATTTCATATATAATTTTATATGGGTACTCTCATTTAATATGATTAATTCAAATATAATGAATTTTTGTCAAAGAGAAAATGAATTTAGGTAAGAATATTCGGTTAGAACGAATTCTTGATAGGCAAAGTAGGAGAACGATTATAGTCCCTATGGATCACGGGTTAACAATGGGATCAATTAAGGGATTAGAAAATATGGCTGAGATGGTTGATAAAGTAGCTAAAGGAGGGGCAAATGCCGTATTAATGCATTCAGGAATGGTCGGAGTAGGTCATAGAAAATATGGGAGGGATATTGGGCTTATCATTCACTTATCAGGAGCAACCAATCTGACGCCACACTCTGATAGAAAGGTATTAGTATGCTCAGTGGAACGTGCTTTGAAAATGGGGGCTGATGCCGTATCAATTCATATTAATATTGGAGCTGATGAGGAACCAGAGATGCTCAGGGACGCTCATAATGTTGTTGAAGCTTCGCGAGAGTGGGGTGTACCATTAATAGCAATGATATATCCACGAGGAAGAAAAATCCAAAATGAAAATGATGCTGATGTTGTCAATATAGCAGTGAGAGTAGGGGCAGAACTGGGGGCAGATATCGTAAAAACAAATTATACAGGTGATATTGATAGCTTTAAATATATTGTAAAAAGTGTCTCAATTCCTGTTATTATTGCAGGTGGACCAAAAATGGATACTGTCCCTGAACTATTACAAGTCGTATATGATTCTATTCAAGCAGGTGGTGCAGGAGTTGCTTTTGGACGCAATGTATTTCAAGCAGAAGATCCAACTAAACTGGTATGCGCTCTTTCTAAAATAGTTCATCATAATTATACGCTCGATGAAGTTCAAAAAGAATTTAATTTTAAAGAATAAAATATAATTTGGGACTTATGGCTGAGGAAAAACAGGTTTCATATCCATATTTGATTAAACGAGCATTAAAAATTTCAATAGAATTTGTGATTATATTGCTACTTATCTACTTTTTACCTGAAATCATCAATTTAATCCGTTGGATCTATGGTTTTTAGAGGTGAGCCTTTATTTTCCCTATTTTTCATGTTGCACTCCCTCTGCTTATCTTTGAAATCCCTTTTATTACACGTAAATATTCATTCAATAGGTTTGCTTTAATAATCGGAGCCTTAATGCCAGATATCATCGATAAAACGCTTATGTTTCTGAATATGGGCTCCGGAAGAGGAATCTCCCATACTTTATTGTTTGTAATAATTAGTTCATTAGTTATACACCTTATAACCAAGGGAAATCTATTGATTTCATTTCCTTTCTTTATTGGTAATATGATCCATCTGATTTTAGATTTACCAGAGATTCCATTTTTCTTTCCTTTCATTCCGTATGACTTTATTTATGTTGAAGATCCCCTTGGGGGATGGTTATATAGCCTATTTAACGATCCCATCGTACTTATTACAGAAATAACCGGAATAGTGATTTTAATTTTTATTTTAATTCACAATCGACTATATTCCGGAAAAAAAATTATCAATTTTCTTCGAAATAGAGCCATTGAACCAAAATAAAGGAGATTACCCTAGTTCTGAGTCATATTTTGGCAATTTCAAGTATTAAAAAGCTTTATTATGTAAATGAAAAATAAAAAAAAATTTTAACATCGCTTCTCTCCTTAAATTATTAATTTTGAATAGATAAATTTTGAACGAAACAAAAGATTTGGAATTCAGAAATCTCTTTCTATTTATTATTCTTACTTTTATGTGGTCTTGGTTATTGTGATTGCCTCAAGTTTTAAATACATTTGGCTTTGAAATTGATCCTTTGTTATTGTTTTTTAGCAACTTCGCAGTCTTTGGCCCAACTATATCATCGATACTTGTTACTGGAGCGACTTTAGGGAAAAGTGGAATAAAAACATTGTTAAAAAAAGGAATTAACCATCACTTTCGAAAAATCTGGTGGTTACCAATCCTATTAATTGGTCCAATTATCTCTTTTCTCTCTTTATTAGTAGTACTGATTATTGAGGGACCAACAATACTTTCATATTCTCTCCCTTTTACAAAATTTTTTCCCGTTTTACTAATTATCTTTTTCACCGGTGGCCCTTTAGCAGAAGAATTTGGATGGCGGGGATACTTGCTTGAAAGATTTCAATATAAATGGAATATGGTGATTTCAGGGTTATTTGTTGGAATTATCTGGGCAATATGGCATTTACCCCTCCATTTTATTGCAGGTACCACTCAAGAAGTTATCCCTATTTATCAAGATCTCTTAATCATTACGATCTCTTCAATAATTTACACTTGGATATATCATAATACAAATGGAAGCGTGTTAGCGACAATGATTCTTCATACTGTGAATAATGTTTCGGGAGCTATATTTCCCTATTGGATCTCAGATCTTGGACGTTGAATGAGCTTTTTTCTCACTCTATTGGTAATAATCATAATTATTTTCGCTTACTATCCTAAAAGAATGGTAAAAATCACATCACTAAACTAAATTTCCCTTTATTTTTTTATTTTTAAATGATTATAATATATATCTAATTAGCATATTTTGAAAAATTTAATACCATAATAAGGTTTTTTGATTAGAATGTCAGAAAAAAACAAGGTTTACTTAATAATTGACAATAGGGAACGAAAATTAATGGCAATTTTAGATAAACAGTATCCTAATATTGAATACGA
>CAYUTF010000058.1:16982-20866 GCA_964447495.1 uncultured archaeon | reverse complement strand
TATCGATTTTTGATATGATTATTTTATCAAAAATATATAGAATAAATTTATATATACAATATTTCCATATCTTTCATGAATTTAATTTTAAATTCAAAAAATAGAGGATGAAAGATGATTTTACAAGGTTTAGATCTATTATGGATAATTCTTCCTATCATCGGTTTTATTTCAATTTTTTTTGCATGTTGGTTGTTAGCAGGAATAAAAGTGATATTAGAATATGAGAGATTAGTAATATTTAGACTTGGGAAATATAAAAGAACTATAGGACCTGGGGTTGTATATGTATTGCCACTTTTTGAAAAATCACAGAAGGTGAGTTTGAGAATCGTAACTCAGGATATACCACGACAAGAAGTTATAACCCGTGATAATATTCCTGTATTAGCTAATACAGTAGTTTATTATAAAGTAGAACGCCCTGAGGATGCTGTAATTAAAATTGAGAATTATGCCTTCGCTGTAAGACAATACACTCAAGCAGCATTGAGAGATGTAGTGGGCAATATGGAATTAGATAGTGTTTTAACGGAAAGGGATAAAATTGCTGCTGATATCCGAGCAATTGTAGATACGGAAACAAATGAATGGGGAATTGATATTAAAAGTATAAAAATTCAAGAAATTGAGTTACCCGCTGAAATGAAAAGAGCGATGGCAAAGCAAGCCGAAGCAGAAAGAGAGAAGAGAGCTGCAATCATCGCATCAGAAGGAGAGCTTGCTGCTGCAAAAAACTTATCCGATGCGGCAGCACTAATGGCCTCAGAACCAGGAGCCTTACAAATTAGGACTCTTCAAACGATTAGAGATATTTCTCAAGACCCTTCAGAAAAAATTGTCATATTTATGCCTGGTGATATTGGTAAATTAATAAAAAAGCTTTAAAAAGGAAGGAGGGGTTAGAAGGTAATGAAAACTTTTATGACTAACACCCGATATGTACAAATTGCCTTTAATCACACAGTTAGAGATGTTATGAGAATATTACCGCAAATCAAGTATGACCCTAGGATAATAATTGAAGCAGGAACACCCTATTTAAAAAGAGAAGGAATGGCGGGAGTGAACCTAATTAGAAGAAATTGGAGAGGTCTTATCGTCGCAGATTTGAAAGTAACAGATGGCGCGTATGAGGAAGTAAACTTTGCATATAGAGCAGGAGCGAATGCGATTACAGCAGCTGGTAGCGCACCAACAGAAACACTTGATTTTTTTAATGAGACTTGTGCTAAATTTGGAGTATATTCAATGATTGATATGCTTGGTGAAGAGAATCCATTGAGAACATTAATGCCGTTAAAGAATAAGCCTGATTGCGTAGTAATTCATAAAGGGCGAGATGAAGAAGTTAACCCCCGGGCGATAATTCGATATAAAGATATTAATAAGGTTCATTCTAAATTTGATGTTTTGATTTCAATAGCCGGAGGCCTGGATCAGAACTCAGTACGGAAAGCTTACTTTAATGGAGCAGACATTGCAGTATTAAATATTGTCAAACCCACTGACTTCTATAATGGATTAGTCGATACTATAGATTTTAGAAGAATTATTCCCTCAATTCTTAATGAAGTTGGTACGTAATTATTAGTATATTTATTTTTTTTTTTTTATTCTAAATTTTTAAGCTTTTAAAGGATCATTAATTTTCATTATTCAAATAGGAGGAAATCATGTGCCATTTTATAATGAAATAAAGCAAATATTTGATTCAATCAATTTACAATTTTGCGATTCTTCTGCACTTGATATTATTACATCAAATGAGTTCTCTAAAATTATGAAGATAATCCCTAAATGGGGTAAAATTTTTCATAACTGCTTAGATATAGACAAAGAGGAGACATATCGGACTATAAAACATATATTTCGTTCAATTTATATGTATTTTTCAATTCGCGATGCATGTTTTCAAACAAACATAAATAAAAAATTCATAGAATATCTGAATTCAAATATTAATACTCTTTATGATATCCATCCAGATTTATTTCTTGTTCTATTATTATATCATGATATTGGACGTCCATTTAACAAAGAATGGCATACATTTGAATCTGCGTTGTTAATCCAAAAAGAACATTTGATTGATAATATCAATTTATCCCAAATACATAAATTAATACTTATTGGCGTCATTAAATATCATTTGCTTTTGGGAACCATTTTTACGGGAGAATCTAGCTATGTCGGCACGCTTAGCTTATTTAATGATAAATCTTTAGAGATTATCTGGGATTCAGAGAAATATACTGAACTATTTTTCCTAATTTTACAATTATTTACGATAATTGATATCTTAGGGTATGACTATTCTAAGATTTATAACCATTATTTAACTTATTATACCAAAATTAAGAAACATTTAATTGAGGGTTTTTCTAAAATTAGAGAAATAAGGGACATTAAGAAAAAAAATGAATTACTTTTTCATACTTTTCATCAATTAGATACAGATAATCTTAAATGGCGTGTTGCTTGTTCTTTAAGAATATTTCAATTTGTTTCCACTAAACCAGATTTAACTGAAAATTTCTATTTCAAGAAGATTGAAGAAGGTTTAGATAATGTGGGCTCAAATTGGGAAATATTCTCTGAAAAGTTAATAAAATCTCATTCATTAATTCAATTTAAATATGTACTCCCCTTAATGATGATTTTAGCTTCAGGATCTTTCTCTAGGACACCAATAGATAAGGATTTCATTGTGAATAAGAATATCTATAGATTTTGGGAAGTATGTGTTTCTAAGGTTAATACATATATCTTAAATTCTGAAGATAAAAGATTTAATCTATGGAATTTTGTGTTTCAATTTCCGCGGAATTGGTTTCAAAATCATGAATATGTGAAAATTATAAGAAATAATTACATTTTCTCACTTATAAATTCCTCAATTCCAGATTGGAATTCCACATGTTCCACTTTTCAAGTGCATATAGGAGTTAATTTCTAATTATTAGGAATATATCAGATAGATGTATAATAGTTTTAAATATAAATGACACCTGAGATACATACCCGCCTTTCTGTCGGAATTTCGGTCACCCAAAATCCTGTGGGGCATCAAACTTAGCGACCTACCTAAAGTTCGTTCCAAATCCTCATTACTTTCATTTGGTCTTGCACTCAAGGTTTAAGCTCGTTCCAACTATTCCTTTCTACAATTTCTTTAGCTTATATCCAAATCATTAATATATGTAAAAAGGCAGTGCCGTTTCAGTTGCTTAAATATGGTTTTCACCATAGTAGTTTTCTACTCCTTGTTTGGAATGTGAGGCGAGGTTCCTCAGCGAGTCAAGCTCACCGTCAGCCCCATATCTCATGTGTCATAAAAGAAAAAGAAGGGCTATAATAAATATTTTATTTTAATTTTTATAATTCTACTCATTTGTAGAAATCTGGGAGGTATTTTTTGATTTATTGTAATTATAAAGATGTTTATTTATCCTTATATCAAGAAATCCAATTATTGCTAAGATAAAGGCAAGGAACATGGCAGTATAACCTATTAATTCGTATGCATTGAAATAAAAGATCCAAATTGTCAAATTTACGATTTGTAAATACCATGTAGATATCAAGGGGGCAATAGTTTGCGCAACTGATTGTATATTTGTGCTCCATCCGCTTATCTCTCCTTGTCTATCAGGATCCACTGCTTTCGTGATGTTGCTTTGTATTAAAGGCATCAGAAAAGCCATAGAAAACATAAAGACCGGAATAAAGGCATATACCATCCACAATTCGTATAAGTAGGGATAAAAAATGAATACAAATACTAATAACACTAAACCAGTTAAAAACACCCGTTTTTCACCCACTTTTTTGATTAAGAATTTGAGTAAAAATCCTCCATAAAATATCCCGATTATTCCCGC
>CAYUTF010000058.1:0-16882 GCA_964447495.1 uncultured archaeon | reverse complement strand
TTTTGATTAAGAATTTGAGTAAAAATCCTCCATAAAATATCCCGATTATTCCCGCTACCGTCATTACACTGCCAATAGCTAAAGGATCAGCACCAAATCGTTTGTCCAACACAAGAGCTAAGCTAGAAGTTAGCATTATCGTCGTAAAAGAGAGCAAGAATAATTGAGAAAGGCGTATTACTATCTCTTTATTCCAAATACTTCCTTTCCCTTCAAGGGAGTCCCGCATTCTTTTCATTTGCTCTTTGAGATCGGCAATTCTTTGCTTTGGCATACTTTCAACTAAAACTTTAAGCGTTAAAATAATAGAAATAACCGATAATCCGCTTGCGAAGAAACCAGGAAAACGCCAATTTATCACTCCAAGTAATCCTCCTATACTTGGTCCTAAGATCATTCCAAGAGTGTTTCCCACCATAATTTTTCCAACTTGCGATGATCTGGTTTCTGCTGTAGTAATATCTGAAATATAAGCTCGAATTACTGGAAGCTGTCCTCCAAAAATACCGTCAAAGATCCTTGAGAAAAATATCATTTCAAGTGAAGGCGATAATGCAAGAAATAGAAATGCTACTCCCGTTCCAATTTGAGAAATAAGCAAAATCGGTTTCCTTCCAAATTTATCACTCAACTTACCCCAGATCGGCCCAAAAATTAGAGCAGAGAATGCGTTAGATGAAATTAAAATCCCAATCAAGATATCTGAAGCCCCAAAAACTTTTCCTATTTGAGGTAAAAGTGGTAAGACCATACTATACCCAAATACGTCTACTAAAACGCTTAAAACTAGTGTGAACATCGCTCGATTAGCATTAATATTGTACTTCGCTAAATGTTCATGATGTTCTTTCTCACTCACATATCTGTGTGGTGGCATATCTATATCCCCTAAAAAATTTCCTAATATTAGGAAGTAAAAGAATAGACTTTATTTAAAGATTAGAATATTATAATTTTATTTCATTTTTACATATAACAATAAAAGAGAGCTATTTTTAAGGCTATTATATGAGAAAAGAAAAAATAAAGTTGAGAAGATATTTGAGGAGACGTTGAGGGTTATCTTACAAAGACTTTATTTTTCTTTTCTAAAATTAATAAATACAGCATATTATTTAAACAAAAAAATATGGATAGTTGCAAAATTCAGTAATCAAAATCAAATTTTTCCAATATCCATTCATTCTTTTATTTCGATAAATTTCCATCGTGTTGGGGTTCCTGCATAATCATTCATATCCCAACAAAAAATCTTAATTTTGTTTACCCGATAAAATGGAGGAGGATGATCTAAATTGTATTTTCTCATATAATCCTTTTTAATCTCCTTAATTAGATTTTCATTTTTCTCAATTGATACCTTCCCTTCTATTATAACAACCTTAGTCCCACTTTCAGAGTGGACAACAATATAGGGATTTTCAGCTAAATTTTTACGATTTTGTGTTTCTGAACCTCCCCCAAAATAAAAATCATCATTAATCCAGGATCCCCAAGTAGGAATTGCATGGGGACGACTATCTGATTTTGTAGTACTTAACCAGTAAATCTTTGCATCCTTCATCTCATTTTGTACAAAATCCCAACCTAGTAATCCGTTATCTGATTCTTCTATGCCATAATCAGGTATATATGGACGATCACGTGCTTTTTCTTGCTTCTTCATTTAACTTGTGGTTTATCTGTAAATTTAGATTTATACCATTCTATCTTCATAGTATTCATGGTAATGTAAAAAATTAATCATCACTGAGATTTGCGTCCACCCAAAAATATCTCTTTAATATATAATGAAATATCTCTCCATAAATTTAACTCACTCGTTTAGTTTTAAAAGAATTATTCAATTTTTTGAATCTAGTATAATGGTAAGAGTATCTATTTTTACTTTGGAGGCTCATATATTATAAAATATTAGAATTTCTGGGGTAAAAAAATCATCAAAATGATGTTTTTTGTAAAAATCAAAAAGCAACAACAAAAGTTTTATATTTATTATTAATTAAATGGAAATCAAGAATTGAAGTGAGAAGATTTATAGTTAATATTTAAATTAAAGGTTAGGGGATAGAGAAAAAATTGTGGAAAATCTAATAGCAAATTTTAAAATCGATGAGATTCAAGACATATTTGAAAAATATTTAGAACTAATATCTAGAAGAATAAATCTTAATCCTATTGCACGGAATGTCAAGATAATTCTAGGAGAGGAGGATATATTTGAATCAGAGTTATTAAGTCCTCTGGGTTTAGTACTAAGAGAAAAATATCAAGATAATAGATTACTTATTAGAATTTCTAAGAAATTTCCACACTTTATACCAATAATTCTATTAAGAGAAGCGTATTTTTGTTTTCTTAAAGAGTCTTTGAGAAATAACATTCAGATGCATTTTTTTATCTATATGCTCATTGAATTAGATCTTTCGCGTTATGAATACATTGATGAATGGAAAGAGCAAGTACGTAAAATAAATGTATATAGTCAATTCTTCACATTTCAATATGATTCAGTGAAAAAATTTTTACAATTTAAATATCCAAATTCCGAAAGGAGCCTCATATCAACTCTTTTTCATTTTCTTCGTACCCTTGATTCTGAAGTGTCATATGAGTATCTTTATCGCGTTTTAATCCGTATTCACATGAAAAGTTTAAAACAAGTGTATGGAGAAAATGAAAACTTATTAGAAACCATTAGGGTTTTGAATATTATCTTCAATAAAGTAAAAAGTTATCGGGCACTTTTAGATTATCAAAAATATTTTAAGCAATTTAAAGAAAAGGGAATACTTCATACCTCATTATCATTAAGAGCTTTTATTTCAAATGTAAGATGGTTAAGTCAATATTCGTATTGTTCTCCAATTTACTTATTAAATTGGAACGCGATAAATATCTCATTTTTGTATATTCATATACGTTTTCATCCAATCCTCCCATGGTTTAAGATTGATAAATTTTTATCGCAACTACCCTTTAATTTAATATCTCAATTCCTACCGACTGGATTTTCAAAGGAGTATTTCGGATATTTTATCATTCCTAACTCATATTTGCAAGATTTAAGAGATTTTTTAATCAAGTTAAAAGAAAGCGGTTATTTATTAATTGCAGATTTGTTTCCAATCTTAAAAGGTAAATCATTTTATAATCTAAACTATTATTTAGATAATGCAGAAGTTGAGAAATTTGTTCCATCATTTGTGAAACAATACAACAAAAAGCTTGTTTTAAATTCTGAATTAGAATATATTGATGCAACCTTTATGTCTGAGTTATCATTATTTGATTTTCTAATTATTGAAAGAGCTCGCCAGCTTTCTTTAACTGGTTTTAGCTTCGAAAGGCGTGAGTCAACACTTTCTAGTTTAAAAGACGATCTTTTAAATGAGTTGTCAAAACAAAAAAGAATCATCAGTGATCTTAGGAATTTGTTAAAAGAAATTTCACAAAATTCTGAATTAAGGAACACATGTACAGATTTCATCGTGAAAAATCAAAAAGACGGTTTCTTTATCATCTATAATTATGTTTCTCAAATTTGCAGTATAATAGAACAACTTAGGAGCTTTCTAAAGGAAAATCAAAAAAAAATGCCAATATCAGAATTAATTAATCGTATTGAGAATCAAGGATTATCTTCATCCTTAGATAAAAATCTTATTTTAAAGAATTCAAAAATGAAAGCGTTTCTTATTCAAAATCTATATCCATTATATTTAAATTCACAAAATAAATTTCTCCAGAAAGCACATAACTATAGTATCCTCTTGAAGCTATTAGAAATATGTATGGAATTAAAACTATATGATATTTCCTCTATTAGAAATATTATTCAAGATCCTAAACTATTCAGGTCGATTTATAAAGAAAAGAAAAAAAAAATTGAAGATGTGTATGCTGAAATATTACCGGGGGATATAACGAGTAACGAGGTTGAATCGCGATTGGAGAAATTTGTAAATAAGTCCCCTCCTATAATCCAACCACAATTGACAAATTCATTAGTGACTCTTATTGTGGAAAAAAATATATTTATTTTCTTGTTAAACTCAACTCCCGAAGTTCTTTCTAAAATACAGGATTTAGCTATGGAAACCCCTCGATTATCTTATTTGGAAATTAAATGTGATGATTCGAAACAGAATATCATTTACTGTTTATTGAATTTACCCCATATGGATATAAATGAATTAAGTGATTTTATTACAACATTTCACCATTTATTTCAAGGAAATTTAATAAGTTGCAATAAAGTACTATTTTCTGGAATAACCGAAGCATTTACAAGACGAAATTTTTATGACTTTATTAACAAAGAATTTTTTTATACATCCGCTCTATTTGAACAATATCTACTTTATAGCCGAAAGCTCTTCGGAAAAAATATTCCCTTATTTAAAGAGACAGAATGGAACATTCCTGTTAAAAATTTATTCAAAAGAACCACTTTAAAATATTTGATTGAAGAAGTTAATTCTAATAGGGATCAAGAAGATATTATTTACGAAGATTTTAAAAAATTAACTCACATTCTTACTAAAATAGAGCCCGCTTTCGAGGATAAAAGTTATTGGTCCAATTTAAAAAAGGACAGCATTTTTTCCCATTACATCAAATCAATAAAATTTGAGCCTTTTCTTTCTCACTTTGGATTACAAAAATATTATTTATATTTTCGACCAATGGATATGGCGGAAATAGATTTTAAATTACTTTTATCGAACACTTTTCAATCACTTAAGTTCTCAGAAGTATCAAAATCTTCATATATTTTCTTTATAAAGTATGTTTTCCCCTTTAACAATCCAAATTTAAGTTACATCAATTGGTTATTATTTTCAAAGAAAAATATTAGTGAATATTGTCTTTTTACGATTAAGAAAGTCTATTTACTTCATAATGTTTTTCAAAATGTAGAAATTGAGGATAAGAAAGCAATTTGGAACTTGGATTTCAGTCTTTTCTTAACTTATGTCCAAGAAATATTATTTAATAAACAAAAAATTAATCCTAAAGCAAATTATAAGATCATTACAATTTTAGAAAAAATTAAGAAGGAAAATTTTGCGCCTTATAGCTCTGAATTCACTGAATTGGTATCTATTTATCCTCATAAGACTCGGAATTTAAAATATATTGGTTCTTTACCTAAAGATGAGGATGTTTATGCTAAAGTGAATTCATTCATTAAAAAGAAAATAGGAATGTTTAATGTTAAAACTTCAAATCTTAATCTTCATCAAAATGTAGTTTTTATTATTCCTTCTATTAATGAAACAGCTATAAGACCCATTTTAGATATCTTCCGGTTTTTTAATAAGGTTCATATTCATGAAATTGAAGGAGAATATTATTTACATTCATTTTTAAAGGTAAAATCATTTGAACATGGATTATATATTAAAATTTGGTTTCCCGATATTGATATTAGTGATTTTATTGAATATTTATCTAGAATTTTTACCTATTTAGGAATTTCACATGTCTTACTTATCACTGAATTAGTTGATGGAAACCACTTCCTTAGTCAATTATTCAATGATGTTGACTTGAAAAATGATTATAATCCGATAATTAATTTAAATTGGAATCCTATTGATAAAATTTGGATGAATTCCAAATTGTTTAATGAAAAATTTGAGCCTATATATCCACCTTTGAAACCAAAATTGGATGCATCCGAAATAACTGAAAATAATATAGAATAAATAACTATACTCGCTTTTGTAGAATATAATGCTTCCTTATTAGAGTACAATGAGGAAAAATAGTATCTATAGCAAGAGAGTTGTTGGACCAAATCGTGGTACCTTCAAAATAGGTGATACCAAACTGCCTGGCTGTTTGCTGTCCGATATTATTTAATGCAGAAAAGATACCCTTGCCAGTATAATCTCGCCGTACCATTGCGGTATCCACGTTACAGCGAGTAATTGGGTTTCCACTCCATGCTTCATATAAATTTGGCAATCCAAGTAAAATTCCCACCAACTCTCCCGTATATCTATCAAATGCCATGGGGGCGAACACTTCTAAATTACCGAGATCACAATTCTCCCATGCTTCAATAAAATGAGGATTATTAGAATATTCTCGCGGCTTAAAGTCTTCATAAAGTTTGCGAGTTGAATCCGGAATTTGAGTAAACGCATAAATAAATTCATTAAAGCGTTCATCTCTTCCAGATGCATCAGGCAAGATATCATGAAAAGAATTTTTGCCCAAGTTAAGGATCTCATCTTTTCTTTCAATAATTCCTTCCAAGTTAGTGTATCTCAAGACAATATCTTTATCAATCTTTTTACCATTTTTCCAAGTTTTTTGTTCCACGCGGACACAGGAATACTGCGATTCCTTCACGTAGCCTAATTGAGCAAGGTACTTTAAAACTTTGGATTTTGGATCGTTAAAAGCAACCCCATAAAGCATTGGTTCTTCAAATCCCATAACTTGATAACCTATCCCCCCAAGACTTTTTGGACAATTAATTGGACCTCTTAATTTCCGAGCTTTATATAATCGTGTAAATTGAGCACATTCCCTCATCAGAAGATCGCAAGTTTCTAGTGAATCAGCATATATCCACCCAAATGTTCCACACTTTCTTCCATAACTAGTATAATAAGGATCAATTTGACAGATTACAAACCCGCAAATCTCTGAATCTCTTAGGGCTATAAATGACGTAATAGGGTAGCTTTTCTTCTGAAATTTTAAATCCAGATAATTTAATAATTCTCCAATAATTTTGGATTTTAATTTCCTCTCTGGAACATATAAAGTATGTTCTAACGCTTCCTTTATTTCATTTAGATTTTTTGATTCTGAAACTTGAGGATTACCATATAATTTTATCTTTCTTTGATTAATTTGTTGCATTTCTTAATATCTCTAATTTGTATTTTTCATTGTTATCGAAAGAAATTAGCTATTATTTTTAAAAGAAAAATTTAAGTGAGATTTTTTTTCTTTAAAAAGGTCGGATTAAAATATATTATATAACCTACAAACATCAATTTTTAGATGATAAAATGATAAAACAAGAACATTTTTGCAGAAATTGCATTATTCCAAATGGATTTTTAGGATTAAAGTTGAATGATGAGGGGCTCTGTGATTACTGTAATAATCCAAATCATAAAAATGAAAACTGGTCGAAGGTACAAATTGATAGTGATCTAAGACATCAAAAGCTTAATGATTGGAATAGTGTGATACAGAGACTACAGAGTTCCCCAAGAAAAAAGAAGTATCATTGTGTATTAGGGTATTCAGGTGGTAAAGACTCAACAGCTTTACTCGATTATTTGATGAATGAGCTTCAATTGAATGTATTAGCAATCACAATTGATACAGGATTTATGACCGAAGTTGCAAAGCAAAATATTAAGGATACACTGAAAAAAATGAATATTGAAGAACATCATCTATTTTTTGAAGATGCAGCAAAAAGCTTCACGAGGCTATATCGGTGGCTATTTTTTAATCATGAGTCGGATACAATTTCTCTGACGGTGAACGTGTGCGATAAATGTAGTGATTTAATCCATAGTATCATTGTTAACGAAGCAATAAAACGAGATATTCCATATGTGTTTTTTGGTTATTCTCCTGATCAAATTAAGAGATTTTTCTATGAAATCCCCCGAATTGAGGCTTTAAATGAATGGAAACCAATATTTGTTGATTTAGCTCCATTTACGAAGAAGGATAGGGAGATGTTCATCAACAATGAAAAAATTTCAATAGGGGATATGCCAAGAATAATCTTACCTTACCATGTTATGGAATATGACGAGAATAAAATAATTGAAACCGTGGAAACTAAGGGATTCATTCAAAAAGGAAAAGCAGATCCTATTCTAACGAATTGTCATGTTGTTAAAGCTGCCGCAATGTACGACTTCTATCGTTATGGGGGACTTACCTATGCTTTACAATATGCTGAACTTGTAAGACAAACTCCTGACGATCGAGTCCGTCAAGTAAATCGAAGAAAATGGTTGAGATTGTATAAAAGAATAGCTCATTCAATATATAAAGGCACATTTAATGCTGAAGGCATTGAAAGATTTCTTAAAACGATAGGATGTTCAAAAGACGAAATTTTGGAATCAATAATTCGATTTAGAAATAATGATCCTAATAAAAATAAGATTCTACAGAATATTGAATTGATAAATTCTAAAAAGTAGAAATAACTTTTTTCTTTTTTAATACTTTTTTAATTTCACAAAATTTCTAAATTTAAATAAGAAAAACCTTTGATTAAGTCTTTAAAAAATTTGTAGCTCTTAAACTTAATAAATTTCTCTTAAGTTCAAGCCTTCACTTTCAATTTTATTGAGACCAATGATCTCAAATAATTGCAGCCCTTCAGGAAGAAGATCGATATTTCTCAATTCACCTTCATAATAGTTAAAGAGGATATGGTCCTCAAAACAATGGTGTTTATTATGATACTTCCAACAAGGTACATATCCCCTTGCCTTAAAACCAAACTCGATTAATATCTTCTGAAAATGGGGTTTATATGCAGACACAAAGATTTCACTATATCTTACTTGATGCTCTTTCATGTAATCTCTAAAATATTCCATAAAAACGAATAATTCTTCATTGGAAGAGACATGATAAGTAATTTTTTCGCAATTTTGAATATGAGGGGTGTGTAGAAAAGTAAATGAAGCATTATTTGCCTCTATAGAAAATCGAATATGCTGATAATCATGTGTATCTCTTGTACATGAGATCACGACTCTTTTTTGTAAATCCTGTATTTTTCGCGTGTCAACTTTAAGATCGCATGATACTAAATTGAAATTACCTAAATTGTAGAGCCTATCTGCATATAAATAACAATCGATCACATTCTCAATCAAGCATGGATGTTTACTCCTTCGCAACCTAGGAAGAACATGCTTCTGATACGTGATGCCCATGACATCTGATTCAATTTCATTGTAGAATACATCCTTATTCGGAAAGAGGGCTATGGTGTGAATACCACATACAGCTGTTATATACTGGGAAGCCGCATGCGCTGTCCGATTTTCGCAGTACCATACTAAAATCTCATCCTTAAAAGTGTTCCACATCCATACATAAGAACCAATGATGGCTTTTACCACATCGATGGTACCATGATAAGGACTTTTAAGCATGAATCCGCCCATATACCCTTTCTTTTGAGAAAAATCTAGCGCACAGCGAAAGCATCCCACTACTTGATCTTCCACTAAAAACAAGATGAAATGATGTTCAGGGCTTCTAATCATGTCTTGAATTGTTTTTTCGTCCATTAACTCTTTATAAGGATAAGTGTGCTGATAAACTTCTTTACAAATCTGAGTTATGAATTTAGCTTCATGTGACTTGGCCAATCGGAGAACAGGGCTCACTTTTGGATTATCGATCCTGTTATCGATGACAAATTCTAGGTTCATTCCATATTCCATACTCTCACTATCAAGTATTCCTTCAAAAAGCTCTAAAAAGGCATCAATTGAGCTCGGAAATAGTTTCTTGTAGGGAACTACAGGATAGGGTATAATCTCTTGGGTGATCATATAATATCCATTTCATAGTACTGATTGTGAAAAGTCTAAATTCGTTAATCTATATAAAGAAAAAATTACTTTTCTGTCTAGAAATTGAACCATTAATCTTGTCCAAATATAAAAGATTTTAAGTTTACAGAATGATTTTTAGATTTTTTCTTTAAATAGATTCATCAATTAGCGCTTTTATCTATAATTAACAAGTTGCAGAGGTATTTTGAATGTATTTTGATGATAAAAACTATGAAAAAGATGATACTTATAGGGATTGCTCTTATAGTTTACAGAAATGTGTCCAGAATCATTATTCTGAGCCCAGTTTATGGGATGAATGGTTAAAATATATCGACGATATTAACTAAAATTTTATTTTTTTATATTATTATTTTTGCCAATTTTCTTTTCCAAAGTTATGGTTAGTAATCTTTTTGCTATTTCGGTTAGTAAAGAATTCTTTTCTTTAAGATCTTTCCTAAGATATTGAGGTAATGGTTCTTCTGACTCATTTGAATCAATGTGTGTGAAAAAAAATTTCATAAATTCAACGATATCATTAAACATTCGTATGCGTGATTCCAATAATTTGGTTTTTAACTTTTCAGGAGTGCATGTACCATCTTTTAGTTGAGTGATTGATTTTCCTATCTCTCTTAGTTCATCTTTATGAAAAATTAACTTTTCCAAGGCATCTGTGAGCTGATCAATTTCATCCATAACTGTCATAATAAGCATAAATCTCTTTATTAATTCGAATAAATGTAATTTTTGATTTTATTATGAATCATTTCCAACTGGGTATAGATGGTTTGAATAGTCTCTTCCAAATTGTCTTCGGTAAAGCATATACTTTCACATAGATTCATGTACTTCTTAAACTCGTCATAACTGAACGGAAATCCCTTAGAATGGGTTAAATCAGAAATAAACCGTTCTAAATCGCTTTTAGTAATAACATAATCTACATCGTAATACTCATTATAAACTTGAAAGATAAAGTGTGTGAGATACTCTTGGGCTTTTTCAAGTCCTGTCCGATAGTCCTTGTGGTTGATTGCTTTATAGATTTCAAAAAGATCGAAAAATAATGTTTCCCCGATTTCCTTTGCTATTACTTCTTGTAGTTTATGAGAATCGAGAGTAGTTTTAGAGAGTAATGAACGGTCGGAAATGGGATTGTCAGGTAGAATCACACCATCCGATTGTTGCTGGATTACCTCTACCGTAGGGGAAATCTGCTTTTTGACTTGAATATAGTCCTCTAAGGCTTTATCAAATTGTGGTCCTACATAATAGGAGGTGCGAATCGATTCAGAACCACTTGCTTGTGCGGGATGGTGTTCTTTTAAATATTCATGTTGAAGAAGGATTTGAAATATATCGTCTCGGATTTGTTTCTTTTGCTTTTTGTTTTGCGTAAGTTTAGAAAGTTTGAAATTCAACCGAATTTTAAGCTCTTTCTTAATAGTTTCGGCATATATATTTCCAATTTGATCCATAGTCCGTAAATCTCCCAAAAAAGCTATGATTTCATCAATGAAAGTACTATAATTCCCAAAATCTTTTTCGAAAACTGTTTTTTTTGCTTGAGCCAGTAACTTTCTTTCTGCAAATTCTAAATCATAGCCTTGTTGTCTCATATAAGAAATAATCTCCACCCACGTCATTACTGGTGAGTTTTCAAATACACCCCAATCCGCTTCTATAGGAAAAGGTTGATAGATATCATCTCGCTTCATCAATGCATCCTTAGATCGCATACTCATAAGATATTTAACTTGATAGGATTCATTCCTAGTTTTGCTGTAAATACCTGTACCATGCACTGTGTCCAAACCCATCGTGTTTTTTAAGATCGCTATATCTCGGCTATCCGTCGCTTTAAAACAGATTATATTATCGAAATCAGTAAATAGATTGGAATGGAGATATCGTGCTTGGGAGGCCATACAGATAAGCCCAAAATCGGCGTTTCGTAAAGGATCGAAAAATTTATTGATTCTCCCATAGCGCATATTTTTATCTAAAAAGAATGCGTCGAATATCACATCAATATGGGGTAAGATAAGGAATTTCGCATTGAAATCTTGATTATTTTTGATATAATGGATACATTTAGCAAGTATTACAAACATAAGAAAAGCCTTTTTTTCTAGACTACTTGGTTGGGATAGGTCAATTATATTAGTTTGTTTACTGGTTAAAATATCATTAATAAGATTTTGGGAAGTGGAAGTCTCAGAATATATGTGGAAGAAATTTAGCTCGTCTCTAGAAAACTCATGGAAGAAATTGATTACCGAATTGATTGCAGATTCTTCCCTTTTTTTCCAATCTGGTTTGCTCAGCAAATCCAAGGCTATTGTACTGGTTGATAGGTCCTCTCCTGCATCTAAGGAACGTTTAAGCGAATTTTTAAATATTTCAATAGTGCGATCATCTTTTTTAAAACAGTTGGCATAGGCTTCAAACATATAATCCAAGTAATCGATATTATTTTGATCATAGGGAATTCCAGAATGTATTAAGTCCAGATTGAAGGTTTTTCCGATTTTATAATAGAGGAATGAATCCTCGAGATTAGTTCCTTGAAAACTTCGAATTATACGCGACCATTCTCCTGTGAAATCAAATATCAGTGAAGGATAACCTTTTGTTACTAACTCCCTCACAATTCGCATAACAAGAAGGTGCTGCTGTTCCGATCGACCATTGGTAATTAGAAGATTATCCAGTTGAGATTTCATAAATCCTGCTGGGATCTCTCGGGTTAGTGTTTCTGTATTAATGGTATAGCCAATAGTAATAAAGTTCTCTAGATGGAGAGGACTATTAAACTCTGCGGCAATTTTGGTTTCTATCCCTTTTTTAAATTCATCGGCTAACCATGTTAATGAGATTAAGTCATAACCTTGAAGTACTATACTATTTAAATGGGTCCCATATCTCGTAAATCTATTGTTTTTAAACGCTTCAAAAAGAACTCCCGATTCTAAACTTTTAGATTGAAGGAGCTCCAAATTACAGTTTGGGAAGTTTGATATAAATGCATTTTTCGCAATTTCTATGTTTGTATTAAGGACTGATTCTATCATTTCTAAACGATCGATTGTAATATCCTGGGAGAATTCAGCATAAGAAGTTGATAATGTCAACATAACTCTCCAAATACCGCCTCTCATTTGAAGCCAATTATTTTCATTAGCAGTAGATAAGACTTTTTTTAAGATTCTTTTTTGCTCACGAATTTTAAGATATTTCCTACATTTTTTCTCGAAATTATAGAATGAAGTCGGTAAACATTGTATAGTGTAAGTAAAGGGGATTCCTGCTTCGATTAGAGCTTGATAAAATTTATTAGGAGCAGAAATCAGAGGCGCAATAGCAAATGTGAGATGGAGTTGTTTCATACCCCCTAAAATAGAATTATTTCCTTGAAAGAAAAGTGTATTTTTTGATCCAGTTACTTTATAAAAGGAAATTCCCTCAAATAGGTCAAAATATCGAAATTTATCAGATTTAAATAATATAGATTTCCTTAATGTGATGACTTCAAGTAATTCATAGCACCACTGGGAAATAATTAAGCCAATAAAGATTCCAAAGAATGTTACACGCAAAAAAAGATTCACTTGCAATTTAGCAAGTAATGCATCAGCAGTGAAAACAAGTATTAGGATAAAGATAATTTTAATTGCTAATCGTAAAGCATTTTTTTTTTTCCTATACTTATTTGCCTCTTGAGACGTTTTTTCTTGATTTCTTTCATTTTTTGGTTCTTTCTTTAGAAATGAGGTTCTTAAAGCATCAATTAAAGCTGTATCCTTGAGATCAACTACTCTATAATGATGAAAATTTGAATGAAGGTTGTTCTTTAAAGAGATTGTATATGAATTTAGCTTATCGATAAAGGTTTGAAATTTCTGAGAAGTTATTGATCCTTGGAGATCATAAAAAATTGTGAAATAAATTAGGGTTTTGAATCTATTTGATTCATATTGAAAAGATGATTCGTCATTTAGTGAAGAAAGTAGTGGTTTCTGAACAATTTGATAAGTAAATGGGATATAAGCTATTGCTAATGCTTTAATTAACTTTTTCAGATTACCTTTGACATTTTCAGGGAGAATTTCAACCTGCAAAATTCTTAGTGCTGTAGTAGTGTATTCATAGCGATTTCTTATTAAAACTATTGAGGTATCACCTTGAAATTGCCAAAATTCGAAATTTCGAAATGAATTATAGCTTCTAAAATGGAAAAGTCGCTTTAAATTATCGAATTTATCTCGGAAAATTATAATAAAAAAGAGGAAATATCCCAACATAACTCCAATAGCAACCATTAAGTTTTTAGAAATTAAGAACATTGTAATTAGGTAGACAATACCTAACAACATGAAAATACCAGATTTCAGTATAGAAGTTCTTATATCCTTAAAGGATGGAATATCTTCTTCCCATATATTAAGAAATTGGTATTGAGAATCTTTTTCGACATTATTTTTAGGGGAAAAAGCTCCTTGTTTGTTTAATATTTCTGAGTAATTTTTTGTCATAATATTCTCACCTTCTAATTCTTTTATAGAATCTATATACTAATATCAGGAAGAGACATGGTCCAAAAACTAAAAGTAGGTAGGGACTTACTCCTACTGTGATTTCAGGATATATTATAGATTCAAAAATAATAATTGCTCCTAACATTATAAATAATAGAAGCCAACCAATAATAAGGTAATAAAGGATATTTTCTTTTGAGCGAATATAATTTATGTTATCTTTTAGAGCCCCTTGTATTCTAATCTTACCAGAACGCTGATTTTCTATAGATTGCCTAATAGTTTTTAATTGTAATGTTCTCTCAAAAGTAGTGCGATCAAATTGTTGAGCTAAACTCATTTCTGCTTGACGTTCCTCCTCTCTAAGCTTTTGTAATATGAGAGGGCGCATTTTCCCTCCTTTTATCTCATTGTTTTTACCTGAAAAAAAAGATAACACTTTAAGGGAAGAACCTTGAAACATTTGATCTTTTGAGATAACTTGGAATACATCAGGAATATCTATACTTCTTAAATCATAATAAATTGTGAGAATATCCTTAATATATGGTAATGAAATATCTCCCCTCTTACGAAGGAAGAGCAGTTCAATGGTACATATATCTTCTATCATAGATTCTTTAAATAAAGGAATATTGAAGTTAATATTGAGTATTTCATTAATTATGTTCATATATTCGAATATTTTTTCACCTTTTTCCTTATTACGAGGCTTAATCCCGAATCGTACTCCAATCTCATCTACCCTATTACTCAGAAGGATAAAACCTACTACCGCGATCTTCTTATAATTTAATGTTTCAGAACATAACTCAATTAATTTCTTTAACTTTAAATCAATAAGATGCTGATTCATTTTACCCGCCTTGTTTCTAAAAATTGATTATAAATTTGGTTGACTTCTTCTTCCTGATGCACTATAGTCTTTTTTTCTTCGGGTTCAAGCTGTAATTTAACTTTTTCTTCAGCAATAAGCTTATCAAAATCCAGTGACTCCTGCACTTGTGTAATTATAGTCTGAAGAACTGTCTCGCTAGTGTTATTTTGGTTATTGAAATGTGTTGTGGTAAAATAATAGTAAATTGAATAAGGAAACATAGCACTAAATGCAACGCATTGCAAGATATATCCCACAGCAATTGAATAGTAAAAGGTGACTTCCAATTCGAAATCCATATAGACAAGATAAGGAAAAAATAATTCTTGAGAAACCAAATAATAAATTGGAACTATACAAATATAAAATCCACTAAGTGATAATAATAAAATATGAACATAAGCATACTTTTTACCCTTCTCTAAATTATCAGAATATTCTAAATCTGAAAAAATTACAGAGTATACACTAATAAGCATTATCCCAATATAGATAACATTCATTACAAACGGCACAGTGTCTCCATTTGGCATGAATACCACATTAAACCATGAATTTGGCGGAAATATTGTATTCCATCCCATAAATAAATAAAGATTCCAAAATACAACTAAGTTACCTTCCAAATCTCGCGCTTGAAAAGAATACCATTCAAAAAAGAGCGAGAGAAAGGATAGACAAATACCAAGTATAAATAATCCTTTAAACCCGGACTTAAGATTCATGACAATACCATTATTTTTTATAGTATACATATTTTAATCATTTTTAAAGAAAAAATTAGGATAAAAAATAAGTAACTTAATCATCAAGGAAGGTACTATATTTTTGTATGAGAGTATGATCTTTTTGTTGCAATTTTTGACTCTCATTCTTAGTAGATTTAATTGAAGATAAAGCTGAAGTCTCAAATACTTGTAATATTTCTTTCGATGGTTTTTTTGGGATAGATAGCTTCTCAATTTGTTCTTTTTCTATTTTTTCAAGAATTTTATAAGTGGGGTTTTTTCCAAAACACTCATAACTAAACTGGACCATCTCATCAATGGAAAGTTCTTCTCTAATTAAAGTTAAGTCTGCTTCATCAAAGCTAAGTGATCCTTGATAATGAGTTGTTATAAATTGGTCAGTTACTTTAGAATTCACTTTCTGATATTGTAGAAAGAGGAAAATTAACCCGACAATATAAACAACGATACTTGCATAACCTAATGTGATAAATATTTTAAGAAAATCGTATAATCCTGATGCTAAAATGAATCCAAATACAATTCCAAACGTAATAAATGGATAACTTAACTTGCGAATGTTTTGATTTCGTTTGTTTTTTAATAACTCGCTATTGAATTGTTCGCGATATGAAAGAGCAAAATTTTCAATAAAAAATAATTTCTTTTCTAAAAATGCGAGATAGCGTTCTAATTGACTCATACTAATTACATGGAGGTTATTTTGCCTCTGATACGCAAATAAAATAGATTTTTCTTTAAATCCTGGTACATTCTGTAAAACAAAAAGTGGTTCAACACGGATTACATATCTAGTTGTACCTGAAATTAGAGAGAGATGCTTTTTTGAGGATGTCTTTTGGATGTGTAGATCTAATTGTAGTAAATGGGAAAGAGAGTCACAAAATCCTCCACTAGTCAAAAAACCCTCTAAAATGGTGTCACATATTTTCAAAATGGGGGTAATGGATATTGGAGAGGCACTACTCCTGCTGGAATTGATAGAGTTTTCGGTGACAATAATTTTTTCTTGTGATGTAGATACCCTAAAAGGAATTAGAAGAAGTATCTGTTTGGAAGGAGATGCATTAAGAACTCTGCAGGCAATACCGTCAATTCCATGAAAATATATTGAAAGAGAGTGCTCTTTGGGAA
>CAYUTF010000057.1:19739-21565 GCA_964447495.1 uncultured archaeon | reverse complement strand
GCAAGAATTAATCTTATTAATCCATTAGACGCAGTTGAGGGCGATTTTTGGATGCCTTCTGTTGCAATTAATGGAGTAGATAATCCCTTATCAACTTTTGTTTATATAAAAAAAATCAACTCAAAAAGTAAATTAATAAAATATAAAATTACGAAACTTCAAGAAAATTATAATTTTGATATAGAATGTGAAGAATTTCTACAAAAAAAAATTGAAAATCTATCAAATTATATGAATTCTGATTTTAATCTAATATATGCTAGCATCTTTCGGTTCTTTAAAACAAATTCTTTGTATAGAGAAAAATTTTTATCAGAAAATATTGAAATTGGTATCTTGACTACAATTCCTAAACAAAGTGGATTAGGAGGGAGCGCTTCAATAATTATAGGATTTCTTTTTAGCATATCTCTATATTTTGGTTTAATTAATAAAACTTCTTGTTTAAAACATGGGGATCTTCCTATTAATAAGGATATTATTGCTGAAATTGCAACAAAAGTAGAGGATACAGACTTAAAAATTACGGCGGGATATTCTGATAGATATATAATTAGCAGGGGGGGATTATGTTTTATATCTTATATAGGAAAGTTGCTTCATCTTGATATTACTTCTGAACCCCTAGCAATTTGCGATAGAATAGATGAAATATATAATATAAAAGATTTACCTATTATTGTATGTTACTCTGGCGTTTTGCATAATAGCGGCTCTGTTCATGAAAAATTAAGAAATTTATACCTAAAAAAAGATAAAATTATCATAAATGGGTATTTAGAGCTTGCTAAAATTGCATGGAAATCTCGATTTGCATTAATGAAGCATGATTGGAAATTATTAGGAATTCTTTTTCAACAAAATTCCGAAATAATGAATAATATTATGCATCATGCAGGATTTAAACATGGTATAGGTTTAGCAAATAATTTTTTAATAGACTTAATTAAAAATGAGCCGGATGTTTATGCCGTAAAGTTAACAGGAGCCGGAGGCGGAGGATCAGTTTTTGCACTTGTTAACCCTGATAAAGTTGATATTTCTTTAAAAAGATGGCAAGAAAATTTAAGCGAAATTATTAAGAATAAACATACATTTAAATCAAAATTTCCTTTCCTTCCACTAAATTTAAGAGAAAGTTTGAAAAATGCTCAATTTTATAAAATTTCGATTGATATAGATGGAGTGAAAAAGTTATAATTTATCAAACACATAATTATAATATTAACCTAAGGAGAAAAAAATTTTGAGCAAGTTTGAAAGATATAGAAAACAAATAGAAGAGGATATTTATCCTCATAAGCATTGTAAACGTTGTGGTGAGATGATTGAAGAGGCTTATACTTATTGTTCAGATTGTTATGATAAATTAAAGCAAAAAAAAGAAAAAAAATGGTATAAGAGGTTAAGAAGATCAAAAAAACCGGAAGAGCTATCTTAATTTTTAATAAGTTTTATAGTAATCTTTTATATATCTTTTAAAACCAATCGATTTAATAACCATTCCTTATCCATCATCGATAAAAAAGGACCTAAACGAGGACCATATTTTTTACCTAAAATAATCAGATAAATAGCTTCAAAAATCATTTTTGGAGATATTCCCAACTTTTCTTTGGCGATATCAAATAATTTATTTTGTATTTCATCTTCAGAGTAATTAACTGAATCAATTAAATATGTTCTTAATAATTTAATACCTTTTAATTGATCAGTATTCAATTCTTTTAAAATAAATTCGTCAATTTCATCTGGAATATAAAATAATGAGACTTTATTGACAATATTTCTTTTAACTTTAATATCATCCTCATCTTCAATTATCT
>CAYUTF010000057.1:5547-19639 GCA_964447495.1 uncultured archaeon | reverse complement strand
ACTTTATTGACAATATTTCTTTTAACTTTAATATCATCCTCATCTTCAATTATCTTTTTAATAAAATTTACCCAGTTTAATGTCCTATTTAATAGAAACTTAAAATCACTTATAGAGTATTCTTTTTCAAATTTTTCGTTATCGACAATACTCTCTGCTTTTTGATACAATCTTTCAAGGGGTAATATATTTTGAATTTGAGAGAAAAAAATTAAATAATTAAAGGATATATTTACTGGTCTTTGCTTCGTGACTTTTTTTATTCTTGTTAATGGGTATAAGTATTTGAAAAAATCAAGATCTTCTTCTAAATCTGTATCTTCAAAATTATAATAGATTTTTTCCATTTTATCATACTGATCATGATATTGAGGAAGCTCCTCAATTCGTAAGGAGATATGCTTCATAGGATTAGTTCTTAAAATCAACATCCTATAAATATTTGCATCCGCTAATTCCAAATATTTTTTTGGAGTAAACACAATTCCTTTGGAAGTTTTCATATCACGTTCACCTAATCTTAACCATTCATAGGGGACTCTTATTGGGCCACGATAACCAAAAATTCGTTGACATAATTCTAATCCTGTATCATAAGCTCCTCCTTTAACAGCATGGTCTTTTCCTGCAGGTTCACAAGTGGTTTTAAATAAGGCCCATTTTGCTGGCCAATCTACTCGCCAATTTAATTTCAATCTTCCACTATAAATTGAAATTTTAGATTTTTTTTTACAAGCATGACATTCATATATGACATTATCTTCATCACTTATGAATTTTAAAACGCGATTTGGCTTTATTGAACCATTTTCAGTTCTAAATTGTATTTTATTGCATTTTTCGCATATTACCATTGCGGGCATCCAATTTTCTTGAGATTTTAAAAATTCTTTTTTCCGATCCTCATCTAAAGTTGGTAAGAGATATTTTTTTAGTATTTCTTTGATTTCTTCAGTTTTTTCTAATGCAACTCGAATTTTTTCTTGCATATCTTTTTTAGAATATAATTCATGAGTCCAAATTATTTGATTTTTTATACCAAAATTTTCAAATGTTGAAACTAGTTCTTCACCAAAATGATGAGCATAGCTTTCACAACCACATTCTTTAAAAGGACAAGGTATTAAGGAAAATGGTTTTCCTAAATGGTTGATTTGAAAATCTTTGTCAATGTAATCTGGAAACCTCTTGGCTGCATCAAGTGAGTCTAAGAAAAGTAAACTCTTTACTTTTTGCCCTTTATCTTCTAAAACTCTTCTTAACGCATCACAAATTAATATCTCTCTTAAAATGCCTATGTGAATATGTCCTGAAGGTGTTTTTCCAGTAGATAAAGTAATTTCTGATACCTTTCTATTCAATATTTCATCTACAATATCTTCTAACCAATGAACAGAAAATTTTTTATTCATATTCTTCAATAAATTAAGCTAAACTCTTAAATTATTAAATGATAAAAATTATTTATCATTTTTCATTTCAAATATTGGTGACCTATAATGAGAATTGCCGTTCTTAATAGAGATCGATGCAAACCAGAAAAATGTAGTCCTTTTGGTGAAAAACCGTGTATTAAATATTGCCCAAGAGTAAGAACTGGAGATAATACAATTGTATTGAATCCAAATGGAAAAAGTGTAGAAATTATTGAAAGTTTGTGTACAGGATGTGGAATTTGCATTAAAAAATGTCCATTTAACGCAATAAGTATAGTTAACTTACCAGATCCTCTAAAGAACCAAATTACTTACCGTTATGGACCAGATCAATTTACTTTATTTAGAATGGCAATTCCAAAGAAGGGGAAGGTTTTAGGATTAATAGGACAAAATGGAATTGGAAAAAGTACTATGCTTAGGATATTATCAGGTGATTTGAATATAAATTTTGGGAGGTTTAATGATGCTACGCCACAACAAGAAGAAGTAATTAATTTTTTTAAAGGTTCTGAACTCCAACAATATTTTCTTGATTTAAAAAAGGGAACCATTAGAATTATACACAAACCTCAAAATATTACCACCATTCCGAAGTATGTTTCTGGAAAGGTTTATGATTTACTTAAAAAAAATGATACAAATGATAAACTTGATACTATAACAGATAAATTAAATCTGAATGAAATATTAGAAAGAGAAGTGGATGTTCTTTCAGGTGGTGAATTACAAAGGGTTGCCATAGCTGCTGCATATCTTAAAGATGGTGATGTTTATCTTATCGATGAACCAAGCTCATATTTAGATGTCAGTGAAAGGATTAATATGGCAAAATTGATAAGATCTCTTACCATTAATGATAAGATTGTAATTGTTGTTGAACATGATCTTGCTATATTAGATTATTTAAGCGATTATATCTCACTATTTTATGGAATTCCTGGAGTATATGGAATTCTATCCCATCCTCAAGGAGTTAGAGTAGGAATTAACATCTATCTTAATGGTTATATAAAAGATGAAAATTTAAGATTTCGTGAAGAACCTATTAAATTTCATGAGCGACCTCCATTAAATTCTTTATTTGGATCTGGAGATGTTTTATTTTCATATGAAAACTTAAAAATGTCGCAGGGAAATTTTCAATTAAAGGTTTCAGGGAGTGAGATTCATTCTGGTGAAATCATAGGAATTCTAGGACCCAATGGAATAGGAAAGACTACTTTTATCAATATAATATCTAATAATATAGAAGAAAATAACGAAAAAAAGCTTAAAGTTTCAATGAAGCCTCAATACATAAGACTAAATGATGAAGAAAATATCTCTAATTTAATTACAAAAATAAAGCTTACTCCACATTTAAGTGAATCTTATAAAAAGAGATTAATCAATAGTTTAAACCTAGAAACCATAAAGGAACGTAAAATCTCTGAATTAAGTGGAGGAGAATTACAAAGAGTTGCTATTGCAAAATGTTTGATGAAAGAAGCGGATATTTACTTATTTGATGAACCCTCTGCATTTTTAGATGTTGAAATGAGACTTCAGGTTGCTCAATTATTAAGAAAATCTATAGAAGAATTAAAAAAATCAGCTTTTGTTGTAGAACATGATATTATCACACAAGATTTCATAGCTGATTCTATTCTAGTTTTCAAGGGTACTCCTGGCTTAAATGGAATAGCAGAAGCCCCACAAAATCTTAGAGATGGTTTTAATTTGTTTCTCAAAATTATGGGTATAACTTTTCGACGAGATTCCGTTACAAAAAGACCTAGAGTAAACAAAATAGGAAGTAATAAAGATCAATACCAAAAAAGAATAAATGAATACTATTATATTCCTAAATGAAACTGATTTTTTTGATGAGCTAAATAACTATAATTTTATGAATATACTGCAAGATTTCGAATGGAAATATCTAATATAGAAATTTACATTTTAATATTAATTAAAGGTTTAACAAGAATATTTAAATATTTTTAATGAATTTATATCTGGGTTCCATTTTATTATTATAATTAAGATATAAATTTTATACCATTTTATATTAAAATTTGCAGTAGAAATAATGCAGTATCTTAATAGAAATAAATATAATTAAAAAAAAATTGATAATTAATTTGTTAATTTCCAAAAAACTAAGGGTCTACCTCTTCTTCCACTATTTCTAGAGAATTTTTCAATTACTTTTTTTTTCTGTAACTTTAATAAATTATCATATATTGTTGTTCTAGGGGTTTTCAAAACCTTTACTAATTCTCTTCTTGTAATTGGGCCACCATTCTCAAGAATCCTAATTAAGCTATTTTGTAATGGAGTAAAGAAATCTCTCCTTTCAAAATCATCAATAAATAATTTATTAGCCATTTTATATTCCTCCACTCTAAAATTTTTTTATATAAATAAATCGACATATTTTCGACATTTTAATTAAAATCTCTAAAGTATGTCTCATAATATATTATAGAATGATTTAATATAAAAAGATGCTTATTTATGCATTATTATCATCATTTAGCATAGATTTATATACGACAAAAATATTCATATAATTAAATCTTAATAATTTTTTCAAAATTTCTAATGACAGAAACTACTAGAACAACAGTAACATTAAGTAAAAGTAGTATGAATCAGATAGAAGAACTAGTAGGAGTATTTGGAAACAGTCCAGCTGCTGTAATCAGTAGAATTGTTGAACATTTTTTTGATTATGGTAGATTTGACGACATTTTAGAAAGATTGAGAGCTAAAAAGAGAATATTATATCCACCTGAAGATTCAGTAATTAATAAAAGGATTACCAATTTATTTAAAGGAGCTAATAAAATACCTTTAGATGATTTCATTGATTTTATTAAAGTAGATAAAATGTATGTTTTAGATAATCTCCACATATGGTCTGAAAAATATAACCTTCAGATTTTTGAAAATTTTGTAGTAAAAAAGATTGACTAATTATCCAAAGAGATTAAAGAAGTCATTGGACAATCCCAATGTCCAATCTAAAATTGATGTGATGATTCCAACTATTAAGAAAAAAACAAATAGAGCGAAGCCGATAAGCAATGCATATTCGATTAGATTACCACCAAATTCATCTTTTATAAAATTAGTTAGCTTTTCCTTTACAGTTTTGATTATTTTCTTCATTATAATGCCATTAATTTAGTAAACTAATTAAATATTAAAATAAATATTTTTAAACAGCACAAATTTATTAAAAAAACAGTAAAACTACTTAATTTTTAATATATTTTATAATTTCATCTAAATCTTCTTCTTGTGCCTGTTCTCTTGGAATTTTTAATCTAAATCTAGAGTCATTTATCTTTCTAGGAATAATATGAAAATGGAAATGATTGACCACCTGACCAGCCGATTTAAAATTGTTTTGGAGAACATTATAACCTTCTAGATTTAATTTATTATGAAGCACTTTAGCTAGTAACTTAACTGTTTTTACCACTTCTATTAGTTCTCTCTCAGGTATATCTTCAATATTGTTGTAGTGATTTTTTGGTATAACAATTGTATGTCCTTTTGAAATAGGGAAAATGTCTAAAAATGCTAATGTATAATCATTCTCATATACGATTTTTGAAGCGATTTCTCTTTTAACTATTCTACAGAAAATGCAATCCTTATCTTCCATTTTTCTAATTTATACATTCAATTTGATATTTCTTAAATGGATATTTAATATTAAAAATGTTTAATATAAAAAATCATCAGAGAGTAATTTTTTTTTTGTAATAATAAATCATTCTTCATTATTAAAAACACCCAGAAAACAATGAATCTAGAAGAGATAAGATTACTAATAGAAAAAGAAGTATCTCCAAAACAGTATCAGCTGGACTCTGAGATTTATGGATTCCATTATGGTGCCGTTAATAATAAAAAAAATCTTAAAAAAATTATGCTTACAGTAGATTTAAGTTTAAATGCCTTATACTTTGCAATTAAAAACAAAATTAATTTTATTATTTCTATAAATGGTTTAATAACTAATTCAATTAAAAATTTTAAACCTAATTTAATAAATAAGTTATCAATACTCTCAAAATACCCTATATCTATATTTGTATTAGGTTCTTCATTTGTTGCTGCTGAGGGAGGTGTTTCCGATACAATAATGGATGCCTTATTTTTAAATTTAGATCATTCTTTTGAAATTAGATGTAATAATAACCATATAATTCCCATTGGGAGAGTTTGTGCTCCAAATCCTTATCCTGGGGTAAATGAAACCTTTAATTTGGAGTCATTAATTAAACGAATAAGATCAAATTTAAAAATACAATCTATTTTTTATCTTGGAGAATTAAAAAAGAAAATTAGTAAAATTTGCATTATTGGAGGAGAAGACCTTTTTATAAAATATTTTGATGAAGCATTAAATCAAAAGTGTGACTGTTATATTACTGGAAGAGTAAATCGTTCAATTTGTAATCAAGCATTTGATTTAGGTATAAATATTATAGAAATCCCATTCTTCAATTGTGAAATTCTAGCTTTAAAAAAAATGTGTAATTTTCTAAGTTTGAAATTCCCTTATGATGAATTTTTTTTATTTAATTCAAAAAATCCCTTAAAATTATATATAAATTCTTAAATTTTGAAGTAATCAAAATTCTAATCGATTAAATCATCAGAATTTTTGTTTATATAAATAAATTTAAATTAATTAAAACTATCATATTTTTATTCCAATTTTAAAATTATCTAATAAGGAGATAAAAAATGGTACTGTTAGAATATAACGGCAGAAAACCCGATATTAGTGATAATGCTTATGTTTCACCACTCTCAACATTAATTGGGAATGTTAAAGTAAATGATAATGCGATTATTTGGCCAGGATCGATAATAAGAGGTGAAAACTCTCAAATTAATATAGGAGAATATTCAACGATCTTCAATGGAGTCATGTTATTTACAAGATTGCAAAAAAGTTCAATTCATATTGGACGTTATTGTATTATTGAATCAGGTGTTACTATATTAGGATGTTTTATGGAAGATTATGTTCAGGTAATGGAAGGGAGTTTAATATATGAAGAAAGTTCTATAGGAGAAGGTTCAATAATCTTGAATAAAAGTCAAGTCCCTCCGGGTTTAACAATTCCAGCTAGATCTGTGTTAAAGGGAATTCCCGTCGAACCTATAAGAGAACAAACTAGAAATGAAATGTTAAAACAAAAAGACCGAGCTGAGCATTACTCACAGTTGTTTATCAAAATCAAGGAACAATTACCCAACGCTCAAAGTTATTTATTGACTTATCCTGATTTCTTAAAAATATTATTCCAAAAAGAAAAGTAAAAAAAAAATTAATATTTAATATTCAACTTAATAACTAATTCTTTATATCTTGAACGGAGAGTTACCTCTGTTACTCCCACAATATTTGCAATTTCTTTTTGTGAAATTCTTTTTTCTTTAATTTTACAAACTAAGTATAAAGCTCCAGCACATAAGCCTTTAGGATCTTTACCACTTGTAGAAAAATTATTCATAAAGGAATTTAATAATTGAATTGTGATTTTCTCTGCTTCAGCATCTAGACTTAATTCAGCAATATATCGTGGTATAAGTGAAATTGGATCTGTAGATGGAGCTTTTAAATTTAATTCACGAATGATAGTTCTATAACATCTTCTCACATTTTTTGCATTAACAGAAGTCTCTTCTAAAATTTCTTGAAGTGTTCTGGGAATTTTATTCTCTCTGCAAGCAAAATATAAGCAAGCAGCAACCATGCCGTTGATTGATCGGCCTCTCAATAATTTTTTCTTAAATGCTTCAATATACAATCGAATTGCAGTTTTTTTAATATGGTTTGGTAAATTAAGGTTGCTTCCAATTCTTTTTAATTCTGTAGTTGCTATTAACATATTTCTTTTATCCCAAGTCATTCGAGAATTCCATTTTGCTGCTCTCTTTAAGTCAGGACTTTTTATGTTTGATTTATCAATAATAGTACTTAAGCCCATATCTGGCAATAAAATTGAAATAGGTGACCCTGTTCTTTCTCTACTTTCTTTTTCTTGTTTTGTAAATGCTCTTTTTCCACTATGTGAGACATCCATAACGCGTTCATTAACTACTAAACCACATTGACTACAAACAATTTCACCCTTCTCTTGGATAGGAATAGTTTTCCCTCCGCATTCTGGGCATAAATTTAACAAAATACTCATTTCTGATTTTACTTCCATACTCAAAACCTCATATTATTATCATATTATTTAGACAAATCTAAATAAACTAAACCAAGTATATCAATTACTTACCCGTAAATTAATTGAAAACTGATCCAATTATGCTAAACAATGATATGTGACTGAAAATATTCAATATTACGTGAATGCAAATTATTTATATTCAGATTAATTATATAAATCTTTCGGTTTTTTGCTGGAAAAATCAAAATATTGATTGCCAATTTTAAGGTTAGGATTACGAGCTTTATTTCTATAAAATTACAGTAAATAAGGTAAACATTCAAAACCAAATATTAATATTCCAATAATAGATGAAATCATATACATGATTGGTCTTTTTGGCCTTCCAAGTGCAATTTTACTATTAATGAAAAAACATAGTGCGATAAAGAATTGAGTAATCGAAATAAAGGATGCTAAACCAAACAAAGGCTTAACAATACTATAAAAAATGGTGAGATCTAGATTAATATTCTCAACTACTATATTTTCAATTAATTTTAACGAAATAAGAAGAAATCCATCAAAATGTTCAAAAGCCCAAATAAAAAAATAAATCAAATAATTGAAGAGTATCCCAAATGCTAAAATGATAAAAGAAACCCCCAAAATCATCCGAATTTTTTTTAAACTATTAATACCCTCATTAAAAGAAAACATCTTTAACTTCAAATAAATTCCTTTTAAACTAAATATATACAAGATACCAATAGATAATAGAACGAAAATTAGCACATATTTTAGAAAAATAAATAGCACTGGGAAAAAACTTATATAGAGATGATAAAAGTCTTCTATAAATTTGGGATCAAAAAGAATTAACAAATATTTAACCATTTAAAGTAACTCTAAATTTATCTTTAAAAAGTTAAAATAATTTTTTTAAAATAATTAATCAGTAATGAGAGACTAGAGTTTTTTTATTCTAAATAATTCAATCTTGTAGCATTTTAACTTCAAGATTATTGTTAAACTAAATAGAATAATGAATAGAATCAAAATCAATATGTAATAATCTATAATGTACCCAATTAATGGTATTGCACTAATAACCTTTCCCAGTATCTCTGTCTCAGGGATATAAATCATATTTGAGCAATTAAATTCTAATAAAAAATAATTTTTACTTTTATTTAAGGTTCTAATCATACCGTCAATACATAATGAGCTCTTATCACCTCCCGTCATGAAATACCATGAATCATTGACGAATTTTTTATCTAATACGCGATGTATGATGTAAGAGGAATTAGGATAATAATGCCAGAACATTGGATCATAACCTTGGGAATAAAAATACTGTGGACTTTTAATAACTACGATGTCATTAATCTCAATTTTTGAAGCAACTATTGGTTCGGCAATCACTAAATCATTAAAATGCAAATATGGCACCATAGAGTCATTTATCATAAAATAAACATTATTTAGTAATGGTAAGAACTGTAATAGAAAAAAAACAAAAAAAAAGATTACTATCATGATTATTGCTTTAGAATGAAGTAATTTTTTCCTAATTTGACATTTAATAAATTTTAATTTCAATTTAAAACCCTTAAAAATAAAAAAAAGAGTGAAAAATGATAGAATAAGTATAAAAAGACCTAAGGAAATATCTTGAAATAAACCAATATATGCAATTTTAAAGATTACGACCCCTAAAATACCCGTTTCTGCTATATATACAAGATTTGAGCTATTATATTCATATAAGGAATAATTCTCAGAGGAATATATCTCTCTAATAGACCCATCGCAATACTCGTTATTATCCCCTTTCGTTAGAAAATACCATAAATTGGTATTATTATCATATCTCTTATCTATAACACGATGTATAATACGAGTATTATTGTTTGTGCCTCTAAATAGAGATATACCACCTTCTTTTTCATAATATTCCTGACCTTTAATTACAACAATATCTCCATTCTTTTCATCGGCATATATATCATTAGGGTCCACTTTTGATATGAATAAAAGATCTCCATGCGACAATGAAGGTTCCATTGAATCCCCTTTTATTATATATATTGAATCATGAAAAAAAAAGAAGATGAATAGGACAAATGAAAGAACAAAAATAACCGTAATATTGTAACAATTATCTTTCTTTAGCATAATTAATATAGTTTGCAATAATAGATATTTAAGTTCCAATAATTTTAACAATCCAAAAATAATCATGATATTGCCGCAGTTTACTTGTTTTTAATCAAATTTAAAAATTGACTTAGAATTTATAGAGGTATAAGAAAATTAAAATACCAATTTTAATTATCAATTTTAATATTTAAAAAATAACTTAAATGAATATTATAATAACTATGGGCTCTGTACCGTGAAACGATCATCAATAAAAATAATTTCAATCGCCGTATTATCATTTTTCTTATTAAATACCTTTGTATTATTGATAAATGTTAATGGAGCAGAAGAAGAGTTAATTTTAGGTTTTGGAAAGAGACCTGTAATAGATGGATATATTGATAGATCAGAAGATGAATGGAATGATGCACTAAAGACCCAAATTGACATTTACCAAAATTTATCAAATCCGATGTTTGGTTTGGAAATCGATTTATGGATTGTCCAGAATGAAAGCAATCTCTATATTTCTATTCAATTTGAATTAGTTGATCATAAATCTAGTGAATATGATCACGAATTTGTTGGTATTTTAATTTCTAATGATGAATCACTAGATCCTTTAGAATATAAAGATGCAAAAATTGTTCAGTTTTTAAATATGACGGAAGAGATTTTTGAATATCGAGATTATTTTATTAATGAATCCAAGTTTTACGAGGATTCAGAAGTGAATGGAAATGGTGCAGCACACTTAGATGGAGAAAGAATCATTTATGAGTTTGAACTTCCTGTAGAGAGTTCTGAAGGAGGTGAAGAAGACTTGAGAATAGATGCGGGAATATTTACTCCATTTATGATTATTTTTGGTACATCAGAAGATTATGATGAAGGAATTCTATTGATGAATGTTGTATCTTTATATGTACAATTTTACGCATATAATCCTGGAATTTCTTCAGAAGAATTGGTTTACATAACGTTAGCTGTTATTATATTTACGCTTATAGGTTTTTTGTATGGTTTTTATATTATTCAGATTATTAAATTAAGAGAGAAAATTGAAAAAATTAGAAGTTAATAATGTCTAAATTTAAGAAAAATAATTCTATATCGAATAAAAGTAATAATGAATCAAAAGTAAAAGAAAAATTTGCATTTAAAACGGTAGTTTTAACAGCAATTTTAAGTGGTGTTCTTTTAATAATCTCAATTTTGTTTAACACCCAAATTATTACAATATTTATGGTCAAAAACACAATTTGGAATTACTTTGATATTATTATTAAGGTTTTCGTAATATTGTTTTTCTTTCTATTTAGTTTAATTAGTATTGGAAATTATAAAGAATTATCAGGTAAACCTTTAGATTTTAAGATAATAATTCTACTCTTTGTATTATCTTTAATCCAAGCATATAGGAATTCATGGGTATTTGGATTTACTTTTTTAGGGTTAATCGTCATAGTTGCTTATCTTTACTTTGTACAAGATAATTAATTTTTTTTTGAAAAGGGTTGATAAAGAAGTAGAACTATAATTTTTATAGTGCATTATAAGTTTAAAAGATTTGAGGATTAGTCTCATAACTTACTTATTTTTGATACTCCTGTAGGAAGTATATTAATAATTTCATCTAATGAGAGGACATTTATCCATTTTCTAGATTCTTTATTCGAGCTATTAAGAAAATACTTTTTAATTTCATTCGCTATATTCCCTTTACTATAGCCCGATTTTGAAGGTTTAATAGTAATATACGATTTATATTTAGATTTTATGGCGTTTATTGGTCCTATTATAATCTTTGGATAAAAAATATCCTCTTTTTGGTTATTATCTTCATCTATTCTCAAAATTTCTATAGTAAGGGCCAATTCTGTTTTAGAGTTTTTAATAAAATTTTTTTTCCCTGAAATCATGAAAGAACCCTTCGGTAGATATTCACCTGAAGGCGGAGTCTTTGAAACTTGCTCTGAATTTACATAAAACACATCAATTTCGCCCCAGTTTTCTTTCCATGCTCTTGAATAACTTGCGACAAAATCAGCAGCTTCTGTTATAGTGTTTTTTGGGATATTTTCATTTTTCGGATTTTTAATTATCATTAATGGTGATCCAGGAAAATTCGTGTGAAGGACTATATCATACTTATCTAAATGCTTCTTGAACAATGAATCATTTGAACTCGCATCTTTTCCCCCTATTACTAAGAATTGGTCAGATGAGATAAACCACCTATATTTTTCATACCATTTCTTTTTTGGTGTTTTAATCAGGAAATCTACTTGCTCATCCATTCTCATTTGTTTATCTTTAAGCTTTTGTATTTGTTCTTTTGTCTCAGTGATAGCATTTAAAGTTCCTAGGATTTTTTTTTCCATTTTTTTACCCTTATTATAAATTTTATTAGCATTTTCTCCAATACTTTTATTTAAATCTAATTTGACCTCGCTATTATTAATCTTAACAACAATTTTTTTGGTTGTGGGCTCAATTTTCAAAAAAAGATCAAGTTCATCCATATTTTCATTCTTTGCTTGCTTTAATCTTTCATTTATCTCATAATAATTATAGCCTTTAGCTCTAGCTGTTGTTATAACTCCCATTAATTTTTCTAATGGGTTTAAATGAGTAAAGATAAAATTTCCATAATCATAAAACTTAACTTTTTCTTCTTTTAACTCCTCCAAATATTCTTGTTGTCTTTTTAGAATTTTATTTAATTCATTTAATTTATGGCTAATTTCTGCATCATAAGGCTGTTTTAAGGCTTGAGAATCTAATTTAGAATAAAATTCGTCAACTGCTTCATTAAAAGAATTAAAATATTTCTTCTCGAAATTTTTAAATAATTCTAAATTTATTGGAAAGACGTGAGTTTGATTTCCGACTTCATCAATAATTATATGAGCACATATTTTTCCAAAAAATATTTCATTTCTTAAATTTTTAAAATTGTTATATAACCCATCTATTTCAAAATCAGTTAAATTTTTGACATTTTTGCTCTTATCTATTTTCGCTCGATAACAAATCTCTTCACTGTATAATCCTGAGAAAGAAATGAGATTCGCTAAAACTCTAACAATTTCGCCATCTGAAATATATAATAGATTGGAAAAGTCTTCTTTACTTAAAGTCAAGAAATCCTCTCCCCTTGATTTAGGAAATGAGTATTTCTTATTGGCCAAAATATCCCGTTCCCTGAATTTCTTATAACTTTTAGCTATTTTAATAATATTCAATTCATTAACTAAAATATAATTGCCTTTATTAAAGAGTTCAATAATAAAATTCCATGAATCTCCTTCAAAACTGCTCAACTCAATGATAATAATACGATCAAAATTGTATTGTGAAACAGATAAAATCTTTCTATTTTTAAGTAATTTTCTTAGAGAACGAGTATATTGAGTTGGAAATTTTGGAATGGGATAATCATATTCTGTTAAATTTATTCGAGAATCATCCTTTATTATTAAATTCTTAATTCCAGATTCTCTAGTATTTATCTTTAATATTAAAAAATTTTCAATCTCATAGATATTTAGAATTTTTCCATCAGAAAGAATAGAATCAAGCTCTTTACTAATTACATATACATCAAAATTAGAAAATTTCATGGTCTCTTTTATAAAAAATTTCTTTCTCAAAATTATTCTGGTATATCATTCAAGATAGATAATGATTTTTATTATAAATAATATTTATAATTATAATTATGGTAAAAAAAGATAGCCGTCCTAAGAGAATTAATATTAAGAGAGAAAGAAAGAGACTAATAAAAGAAAAAAGAAAGAAATTAGACAAGCAGCAATTACATGAAGATAAAAAAGTTAAGAAAAAAATAGATATAAGGTTAGAAAAAGAAACCAAATTATATTGGATAAGAGTTATTTCTGGAGCAATGAGTGCGTTAATAGGGAGATTAATTGGATTTTTAGGATGGCCAATGTTAATCTTGATGCTATGTTTTTGGTTTGCAACACCATTTTTTTTTAGTTTTGTAATATTAAAGTATGAATATGATAAGGAAGAGTGGAATTGGAAAAATATTATCAAACCGGGAGTTGGTATATTTTTCCTCATATTTATGATAGTAGGTGTAATTACCCATACGTTATTAGCATTTATCTAAGATACTTATAATTGAAATTTTTGTATTACTTTTTTCTCAGTTTTTCCTTTTGAACTAAATCTTATCTCATCTAATTTATATATTCGGTTACAATATGTGCATTGAATCTTTAAAGGCTTTTCTTCTAAAACAATAAATTCTGAATCGATAGGTTCCTTAGCAGAATTAGAAATGCATGTTTTATTAACACA
>CAYUTF010000057.1:0-5447 GCA_964447495.1 uncultured archaeon | reverse complement strand
CCAGTAAGATTAAGTATAGTTAAAGCATAACCCGCATCAATATGATCAATTACAGTTCCCTTCTTAATTTTATCAATTTTTAATTTTTCTTCTAACATCTTTTGAAATAAAATTATTTTAATTGAAAAAATTTGTGATGATATAGAGAATATATAATTTTATAGAATTAATAATGAAATAAAAAATAATACTGTCGAAAGAAAGAAGTTATTAGTTAAATTATCATCAATTTCTAAATTTAAATAATCTAAAACACCAATAACTATAGAACCAATAGTAGGGCTCAAAATTAAATACAAAAGAGAAATAGTGTAAAATTCATTTAAAAAAAATAAAGAGATAATACCAGAAATAAATGCCATTGTTATCCCTGCTAACAAACCTTCATATGTCTTTTTAGTGTTTTTTATATGATTTTTACCAAAAGTTCTACCAACTAAGTTTGCCGCAATATCACCAAAAATAGCCATTGTCATTGAACTACATATTACAATAGGCCCAATAGGCTGAAATAATCCATAAAGTATGATTATTGAAAAACAGCCAATGCCCATTGAAATGTGTGGCCCTAACCTCATTCCTAATTCTTTTTCTCTAAGTATTTTGTTTACAGGTTTCAATGGATATATATCTGGTTTTAAAATCCTCGTAAAATCCGCAGTAAAAAGACCAATTAATGATATACCTACTAAAAAAACAACCAAATATTGAGTAAAAATCATCTTATCTACTTCAATATTGTATATTGAGAAAAATAAGTCTGAAATAATTTTTGGTAAATAATCTAAAATGTTTAAAAAGAAATTTTGGACCCAAAATCCTAAAGTAAAATAAAAAAATACAATTGCTAATACAATTAAATGGGTTAACTTGCGATACAACTCATATTTGAATGGTAAATCTTTTGAAATAGAAACATCATATTTCGAATTTTGAATAGATTGTAAATTTAAGTGTTTTTTTTCTCGATATACCGATAAACAAAATAGAGGGAGAAAAATCAAAATAAATATTAGCATGAAAATATCAAAAGGGAAAATAATAAAATCAATATTAGAAAGATGAAAGTAATTTACAATAAATAAATTAAGGGTTATACTAATCAAGAAAATTAAAGAATTAAATACATTATTAATAAATGCCCCATTTTCCTTGTTTTTCTTTGATAAGTATGATATATATACCAATATTGCTCCATAAACGTATAAAATAATAACAATAATGACGGAGAGAAAATTCAATTATTTCCACTCGTATAGCTATATCATTAAAAATTATCTTTTAAATTTTAAAATTATTAAAAAAAAACAAAATTAAAAAAAAAAACAAAAGAAAAATTAAAATTGGGTTTCATCTATTTCAGGCATATCACTTGAAGCTAATGCTTTTTGAATCTCGATATCTGGTAATTCATAATCTATTAATTTTCCCGCTAAATATTCGTTATATGCTGATAAATCGAAAAATCCGTGCCCACTAAAATTAAAAACAATGTTCTTTTTCTGATTATTTTCTTTTGCTATAAGTGCTTGATCTATTGCTTCTTTTATAGCATGACATGCTTCAGGAGCAGGTAATATTCCTTCAGATTTTGCAAAGGTTAATCCGGCTTTTATTACTTCTGTTTGATGGTGCATCACGGAGGATATAATTCCTTTCTTATGCAAAATTGAAATTATTGGTGCCATTCCATGATATCTTAATCCTCCTGCATGAATCGGACTTGGTATGAAATTATGCCCTAAGGTATACATTTTTAAAATTGGTGCTTTTTTTGCTGAATCACCATAATCCCATATATATTTTCCTTTGCAAACACTTGGACACGCTCTAGGTTCAACTCCAATTACTTCCAGATCAGGTAAATCTCCAATAATTTTATCTTTGACGAAAGGAATAATGAAACCGCCAAAATTTGAACCCCCACCCATGCAACCAATTAAGATATCTGGTGTTAAGTTTAATTTAGCAAGCTGTAATTTAACTTCCTGCCCAATTATTGTTTGATGCAGTAAAACGAAATTAACTACACTTCCCAAGGAATATTTACTGTTTGAATCGGATAAACTGTGTTCAATTGCTTCTGAAATAGCTATCCCCAAACTCCCAGGATGATCGGGATCTTTTTCATAATACATCCTCCCGGAATCAGTTAAATTTGAAGGACTAGCATGAACTTCAGCATTAAATGCTTTCATTAAAATTTTTCTTCCAGGTTTTTGAAGAAAACTGGCTCTTACCATGTAAACCGTGCATTTCATATCGAATAAATTACATCCAAACGCTAATCCTGAACCCCATTGACCTGCACCAGTTTCGGTCACAAGCTCTTTTACCCCTTCTTTTTTTGCATAATATGCTTGAGCTAAGGCGGTGTTTGGTTTATGAGATCCTGTGGGAGAAAGAGACTCATTTTTATAAAAAATCTTTATATCTTCTCCTTTTACTCCAATTACATTTTCTAAACCATAAGCACGATGAAGAGGGGTTGGTCTGTACGATCCTGCATATATTTCCCTTAAATCTTTTGGAATGGGGATAGTTTCTTCTAACGACACATCTTGTAAAATGCAACTCTTAGGAAAAATTTGAGAAGCTAATTCAAAAGAAGCGGGTTTACCATTCATCGGATTGATTAAGGGCGTCATAGGAATGGGAAGATAAGGTAATATATTAACCCATTCCTTAGGTGTGTCCCTAGGGTCTAATATAACCCTTGAATTTATTAATTCTGTCATTTTTTATTCATCATATTTTATATTTTAAAAATAGAGCATTGATTGTTTCATATTTTAATTGGAATTCAAAAAAATAAAATGCAATATTGCTAAAAGCAATATTTTGGATTCAAATATTATTTAAAATTTCAAAACAAGAATTATTATGATTTAAGCCTATGAAATAAGCATTACTTATGATGCCGATAACAATGCCACGGCCAGACTTTAATAAATAAGAATTGAATCAATTTAAATCATAAATATTTTTAGAATTTTAAAAGAATACGACACTTATAAAGGTATCTTAATATTTTATCGACCTTCAAAAATCTTACTCAGATTCTTGGATGCAATTCTCATAACTTTAACAGTTTTCATCAATGTATCAATGACGGTTCCAGCACATACAATTACTAATCTTCCTGCATTACTTATAACAATATAACCGTTTTGCGCTCTTACAATTATTTCACTTAAATCTTCCTGAAATAAGGTTTGTATGGTTGAGCTTCCCGTCATTAATAAAGCACTTGCTAAACCGCAAAATTGATCACCATCAACATGATATTGAGGAAGAGCAGAAAAAGCTATTTGGTATCCTTCCTGAGAAACTAAAGCTATTGCTTCAATGTCGGCGTTTGAAGTAATAAATGTAATCTGAGGGCTGATTTTTTCAATATCATCGTCACGAATCCCGAGATCTGAACCAAATTGCATTTTCTAATTAACCTACTTTCTTAATTAATAATAAAAATTATTTATATGATATAGAATTAAATAAAATCTTATTATTTATTTATTTTGAAATTAAAAATTTTTTTAATTTTTTCTAATCCAAAAAATCCTTCATTGAAAATATTATTAAAATAGTAGGATTATTATTGAAAATAAAAAAACTTTGATTAATCATCCAAAATAAATTTTAATACTATTTCTACTATAAGTTATTTAATTTTAAAAAGGTCAAAAAAAAAGTAATGATATTAACTTTCTAATTGAGAAAGATTGAAATTATGATTACAACAAGAGAATTAATTAATTACCAATTTTCACTCATATTCGGTTATTCATCGCCTAAAGAGATAGTAGTTGGAGACATTATTGGTCCAGGAAAACTAACTCGGAATAAAGTCAATGAATTATCGCAAGAAGTGATAAATTTTGTAAGAATGTATAATGCAATCTTAAGAGATTATACTGGTTCTGAAGTGTTTAGCATTGAATTTGAATTGTATAATATTGATGAATATGATGCAAAGACAAAAATTTACCCTAAATCAATGTTGATGATTCCAGGTAAATATAAAGACTGTGAAAGTCTTCTTATTACTTTGAAACCAGATACAGGATACATTGATATCCATAAATCCAAAAAATCGGTTGATAATATTAATGAATTATTTTTTGAAATAGAAGAATTTACTGATCGCCCTGAATTGAGTCAAACTGATAAATCTGAAGTTTTAAGAAAATTCATTACCCGGTTTAGTAAAAAGCTTTATGGAGAATTACTCGAGGATAAATGGAATAAAAAATTAGTTGGAGTAAGTAAATCACTTCCAACTGAAGAAAAAATGCTGATCGACTATGCGTCTGTTATATGTGACGTAAATATTTTTTGGAATAAAAATCCTAAAGAAATCATCTTCAGAAATTCAGTTTTTAATAAAAATGAGACTCCATTCGAAGATCAAATGGCAAATGAACATCTTAAATTTACTCTTTCAGAGCCGAGTATAAATTTTGTAGTAGAAAATTCATTAAAATTAGGTTCAAATCTATTATTACTAGCAAATACGGGTACAATTGATGAATCTCAAGAAAGAATCGTAAATTTTATCATAGACGCTCTAGAAAAAGAATTAAACAAAAATAAAGATCCTCAAAGCACAAATTTCTTCATTAAATCCGTTGATAATTTCTTAAAGGAGTTAGAAAATGAATTAAAATCATTTCTTAACTATTCTAATTTATTCATCAGTTCAGGAGAAAGAGGCAGTCTTTCCGATATTCTTGGAAAATATAGGTTATATATCATAACTAAATCTAAAATCGAAAAAAATAGATTCATTGAAGACTTTATTAATTTAGCTCTCTTTTCTCTTTCAAATACTATTCAAAAAAAAGAAATTTTAATTGCTATAGAATTAAAATCTGCTATAAAGTATTTCTCTGAAATTTTTAAAACTAATTTTACAATAATTAGAAAATCCCTCCCAAAATTTCTTTCTTACAGAAAACTAAACCTTTTTGTGCAAATTCTAATTAATAATTTAAGAGAAAAATTAATAACAGAAAAAAAACCAGCGAGAGTTTTAGGCAATACAATTCTAGATAAATTTGAAACATATATCTCTAATCAAATTGAAATCAGATCACAAAGTCTCTCAAAAAATCAAATTTATGATGAGGATTATTTAATTAGAACTTTTAAGAAAATTATAAATGAGAATCTAAATCCTTTTTTTGAGAAAATCGAACTAAATATAAGCGAGTTGATTTCATTTGTCGAAATACAAATGGAATCAAATTCTGTAATGATAAAATATCATTTAGAAAAATTTGCAAAATTTTCTATTGAATTGAAATACATCTTGAATTATATTCTAAGATATTCAACGATCAATAGATTCTTAAAAGATGAACCTGATGATCAAATCGCTGACCCAGTAACTTTTGCTAATAAATTTCACCGATTTTTAGAAAAAAGAATTGGAGGTATTGAAT
>CAYUTF010000056.1:0-22414 GCA_964447495.1 uncultured archaeon | reverse complement strand
GTGGGTCTAGTTTTGATAGGTTTTCTTTGGCACAAAAATAAATATAACTCAAAGAAACATAATCGGCAACGTAGTGAAATGTTTCTATTTAGTGCTGAGTCTAGTGCTTCTATTCTTAAAATTGAAAACACAATAATAGACTACTTTAAATCAATTTCTGAAGATACTAAAATACATTTCTCTAATTTAAAGGAAATTCCAAAACAAAACCTAGGTGAATCAGATGAATAAAAGAACATTTATTATTAGTTATTTTATAATTATTATTCTTTTTACTGGTATCGGGTTATACAATTTATTCAGATATGAATCCAAAATAAATGATAGAGTTGCCTTATATAAAAACCCTAATGAAATAGATAATCTAAATGCAGCAGAAAATGGATTTAACTCAATTATTGTTTATTTCAATTCTTCAACATATGATTTAAATGCAGAAAATTGGTTTGAATATTATGGAGGCAGAATCAATGGAAATGAAAAATGGTTTGATCTATTTAATGAATTTTCAGGATTTGCGGGAATATTTCCTCTTGAAAATATTTCAAATTATAAAAATCAATTCCCAAATGTTAATATTGAAAAAGATGAAATCTTAGAGGTCCAAATGAATTATGCTACGGTCCAATCATCAGCTGCTAATTCGACATGGAGCTTAAATGGTTTCAAAGGGGATACTAATGCCTCTATTGCAGTATTAGACAGTGGAGTAAATCCAGATCATGACTTTCTTGTTGGAAAGGTTAGTGGATGGAAAAATTTTGTTAATAATGATCCAATTTCTGATGATAATGGTCATGGAACCTATATTTCCTCAGTGATTGCAGGAACAGGCACCAGATCTTATAATACAACTAATCCCTCGATAATAAATATATACGGGAACTATTCCCACTTAAATTTATTTGATGAGATATACCAATCACAAAATTTTTCAATTAAACTCTTCTCATTGAATCTTTCTAAAGTGGATTCCATATTTGAATTAAACTCAATTTGTAATTTCAATAGCATTGAGATTGATAAAATGTGGTTTGAATTATATTACGGCTCAACTTTAGTAAACTCTACCTTGCATCTTAATCCATTTATTAATCAAAAATTACAATATAAAGTAGAAGATAGTGGGATTTATGATCTTGTATTAAAGTATCATAAAAGAAGTGAAGTCATCCCAATCTTTTCTTTTAATGCGAGTTTATCTTTTTTCCCTGAAACCATGATTCAAAATTTTAATCATTTCACAGGGATAGCTAATGGAACTCAAATATTGTCGTATAAAATAATTAATCAATCAGGCATAGGATATAGTTCCGATCTAATTAGTGCTTTATCAGAAGTTATACAAAACAGAAATAAAAACCATATTATTGCTGTATGTTTAAGCATTGGAACATTAGGAAATGATTATGTAGGAATAAATAAAGTAATTGATGAAGTAATTAATAATAATATATTGGTGGTTATTGCTGCGGGGAATTATGGAATTAAAGGGTCAAGCCCTCTTAACAAGCTAAGTATGAATAAGAATAGCATTGTGGTAGGATCAATAAACGATATTGACCAGATTGCCTCATATAGTAGTATGGGGGAGCAAATTGGAGGAGGCGTTTCTAAACCGGATATTGTTGCCCCAGGTGGGAGTCTTAATTTAGGACATCGCTCAATTATTAGTGCAGATTATAAATCAGATGAAGTTACTACTCTTCATGGGAGCTCGATTTCAGCTGCAATTGTATCCGCAGCTATGAATCTCTTAATTGAAGCAAAATGGGGTGACTGGGATGGATGGAATGCTCAAGATTTGTCAAAATGGTCAAAAATACTGAAAGCAATCTTATTAATGACTGCTTCCGAAACAAATCTTGAGAGAGAAAATGATCCCCAAACAGACATAGACGAGAGCGATTTCTCTCCTTCAATATTTAATGGATTTGCAAGTTCACTTAAGGATATACATGAAGGATATGGCAGATTAAACATTCAGGCAGCAATTGATGCTTTGACAAGAAATGTGGAAGTAAACACTATAATAAATGATCATTTAGTTAGTTCATCAATTAATCCTCTAGGAAAGCATGTATTTGCAAGAAAAATTCATTTAGTTGCAAATACACAGTATGAGTTTAATTTATCAAATATAAACCAAGATAGCGATTTTGATATGTTTCTCTTTTCAAATGAATCAAATCAATATGGAGAACCTATCTTATTGGAATCAACCCAGAAATTTTTTGGCGATTTTGATACATTTTATTACACTCCTCAAGAAAACGAAACTGAATGTATTCTTGTTGTTAAAGCTATAGAAGGCAGTAGCAATTTCAATCTTACTGTATCAGTAGTTAATAATTATTATATTCCCGAGCTAAGAACTCCTGAGATTAGATATATTGGGGGCACAAAGAACTCGACTATTATAAGTTTACAAGAATATTTCGGTAATAACCCTCTAAAAAATTATTCAATTGACAGATATTGGTTTTATATTGATTATTTTGATGCAGATGTATCCAATGTGCCTCCTCAAGAAGTGCTTGTCCATATCATTGAAACCTCAAAGAATTATTCATTATCTCAATTATTTCCCCCAGATAATAATTATACTGATGGTGCTCAATTTCGAAGTAACCTAATCGAGTTTCTCAAACCTGGCGAATATCATTACTATTTTACTGCAAGTGATGGAGCTCATAATGTTAGATTTCCTATCTCTAATACATTTATGATAAAAATTGAATTTCCTACAGATAGTAAATCTTTTCCTTATAATCATAATTTTAATGATGGATTTGCAAGTTGGTACTATAATGGAACAGGATGGGGGTTACTTAACCAAATCAATTCCATTGATAATAGATCAGGAGTATATGATAATAATTGGTCTTCACTCTATTTCGGAAGAGAGCATAGCTATCCTTCAAATTATACTTATCAACCATATAGTATTGAAGATTCATACCCTAATGGTACTTTATTTAGTCCATTATTTAATTTTACTGGAATTAATAAAAATACAACTCACCCTTTTGCTAAAATTGGTTTGAGAACTAGTATTAATACAGGGGATTTCATATATTTACAGATAAATCTGAATTGGACAGGATGGATTACTTTAAAAACATATACAAATGAACAAAGAGAGTGGTTTATGGAAAGTATCAATTTGACTCAATATATAGGATACTATATCCAATTTAGATTTATAGCAAATTTAGATAATAATTTTGACCCAGTGAATTATAAAGGATTAATGTTAGATTATTTTGCTTTAGAAAATTATTCAAATCATCATATACCACAGATATTTTTTAATCTAGATAAAGATATCACCTCATATGATAATTCTTTATATTCGAGGTATAAATTTTCATGCGATTATTATGATAGTGATGGAAATTATCCCGAATTCGTTTATCTTGAAATTAATGGAAATAATTATTCTATGAACAATATCTTTGGAAATTGGAACGTCAGTTCGATTGAACCAAATAATAAAGGAGTAACATTTTTTCGTTCTTTGGTGATTCACGAATTTACTAATCAAACTTTTAGATTCCATATCTATGATGGAAAGTATCTAAACACAACTGAATGGTTCAATCAAAATGAGAATTTATTCCCTATCTCAAACCCTAATACTCTTCAATTTAACACTTATCTTAATTCAACTTTAGTTGGTTATCATTTTGCTAATTATCTTTCGCAAGAATTTTATGTTGCGGGTACTCCTATTCCAGAAGAACAAACCATATGGTTAGGAGGAGAGAATTCATGGCATACAATCTCTGAATATAAGAAAACTTATATTTATGGAGGATTAGGTCAAAGTTATGGAGGAATTTATCAAGGATATCAAGAAGAGTGGAATTCTAAATTAATAACTCGCCCAATTCAGTTAAAGAGTGACCATAAAGTATATTTGCAGTATTACTATGACATTTCCCTGCAAAATGAGTATTCTCTTGAGGATAATGAACTTGATTATTGTAGGGTCTCAATTTCACTAGATTTTGGAAAAAATTGGGAAATTCTTAAAGAATATTTGTATTATGATGAAAATCTCTCTGGTAATGAGAGTATAGATTTATCAAAATACGAGAATAAAATTGCCATGATTATGTTTACTTTGTATTCAAATGATAATACACCCTTATTAGGATTAGGTTCTGGATGGATATTATCAGACATTTATGTTGGATTTGATAAAAATACGGATTTTATTAATCCTGAAGTTCAAATCATTAAACCTCTAAATGATGAATTAATTAATTCAGGGATTAAAATTGAAGCTCTTATAACTGACAATCGTAATATAGACACTTCAAGAATTTACCTATATTTAAATGATAAATTAGTAGCAAGCCAAAACTATAATTATAATACGGAAACAGGTATTTTAACTTATCTATGGGATACAACTTATTCTACGGATGGATCTTATGAAGTTAAAGTTGTAGCATTTGATGGCGAAGGTAATAGAGGAGAGCATCAAATCATGGTTGTTGTGGAAAATGGTTTTATTAACTGGCATACATGGGGGCCATGGATAGTAGTTATATTTGGAGCCGTAGTAATAGTTATTGTTTTATATATTATTGCTGAGAAAAAAGGAAAAATATGGATTAAACGGACGAGAAATAATAATGCTGAAAATTTAAGATTAAAAGATATTGATAAAGATCAAGTAATCAAAAGGATAGAATTAATTGAATCTGAATACAAACAAGATAGACCCTTAACATTGTATTGTAAATATTGCGGATCTTGGTTTGAATCTAAAAAATTTGATTATATTTGTCCTGTCTGTGAGCATGATACTATTTATGCGGCATATAATTGTTTGAATTGTAAGAAATGGTATTTCAAGGATGAACCTGGAGATAATTACTATTGCAAGAAATGTAAAGGTGTAAAATTAATACGTAGAGAAAAAGAAGAAGTAAAAGATATTTTAGCCGAAAAAGGTTATCTCTTAAGAAAATTTGAGTATAAAGATAAAAAATTTAGTATTTTGGATTAAAAAACACGAAAAAAGAAGTAATACTATGCGCTTAGCAAATATAATATATAAAGTTAGAAGTAATATAAAACTGCGTTTTATCAAGCATGCATGGTTAAATATTAAAAGAGATAAAGCAAAGGCTATTTTTGCTATACTAGGGATCATGACATCTATTATTTTGTTAACTGCGATCGGAATGGTTAATGATACCATGTCTTATAATTATATGGATCTTGTAACTAGCACAACTGGTAATGCTGACATAATGATATCAAAACGAATTCAAACTGATTTGAATTATAATCCTTTCTTTAATGATAGTATTATTGAAACAACTCTTGATGATATAGAAGGGGTAGAAGAACTATTCCCAAGAATAATGATGCTTGTAAGAGCATATTCAGACAAAATTTCGTCAAATTATACTTTAGAATTATATGGTATAGACTTCATTGCAGAAGCAAATAATGGTCATATCGGAAATTTAAATTTAGTTGATACAGAAGGAAATGAAATTGATGATATATATGATAGAGAACCTGATATAGGAGAATGCGTTATTCTATGGAATACAGCACAACTATTAAACGTGTCTCTAGGAGACTACGTCCAGGTTAACTATTTAGGAGATTCCGTAGAATTAGAAATAATTGCAATTTGTAGACAAGAATTAAAGTTTACAGAATTAGAAAATACACTAATTATAGTAAATTTGGAACAAGCGCAGTCCATAATAACACATGGAAGAGAGGAAATTAACTTTATTGTCGGAACTGTTGAAAATCCTCAATCATTATACGATGTAAGGGATGTTGACCTCACAAAAAGAAAATTACGTATTATAGGAACAAAAATTCAATCAAGATTAGACCTTAATGAGTTTTCAGTATCAATGCCCAAATTAGAAGAATTAAGCGCCCAGCAATTTCTATTAATTGCAATGACGATTATTTTTTGGTTTATTACAATAATATCTATTTTAATTACGGGAATCCTAATAAATTCAATTTTATCCACTTCTAGCGAAGAAAGGGTAAGAGAATACGGAATCCTGCGTGTTGTGGGAGGAAAAAAAACTTTTCCAGTTAAAATGGTCATTTTTGAAGGTTTTCTGATCGGAGTATCAGGCTCAATTTTAGGGGTTATTATTGGATTAATTTTTACACCTCCAATAGTAAATGCTTTATTTATTTTAACAGGTTCTCCGTTTCAAAACCTTGATTATGTAATCCAACCCCAAACCATCATATTAGCCTTTTCTATTGGTTCTTTAGTCTCTTTGGTAATTTCACTTTTGCCCGCTTTAAAAACGGGAAAATTAAATATTATTAAATCAATAACTCCTTTTCATACTAAAGAGGAGGGATGGGAAGTTAAAAAGGAAGGGAGTATGAATGTTAGAAACTTTTTAATTGGGCTTTCAATTGCGACAATTGGGATGGTTGTTTTTATATTATTACCTAACATTATAATTACTGGAGATTTCATGAGCATAGCTGGAATGTTCATTGGATTATTGGGAGCAGTTTTAATTGGACTTGTCTTTGCCTCTGTAGGGATCATTCCTATTATTCAAAATGGACTATTGAGTATTATATCACCGTTTATACGAAAATACTATCATATTATAAAAATATCCTTAAAGAGAAATAGAAGAAGAAATACAAGCACAATAGTAATGTTTGCTCTTAGTTTTTCATTTATATTTTTTATTACAAGTGTCACCGAGATGGAAACTGAAAACACGGCTTTAAATTTAAAATTTCAATATGGTTCAGATCTAGTCGTTATTAACCAGGGACTGGACGCTGAAAATGATGCTGTTACATTAGAAATGGCTAACGATTTAAAGTCATTAATTGGAATTGATGATTTAGCTATTTCACTCTATAATATGTTTGATATTACTTCAATTTTATCAATAGCATATAGTTTTGGGGGTGGTGGAGGGGGCTTTGACGAGCAATCAATTAACGAGGCTTTCTTAAATATTTTTGAATTTTATTCTGAACAACGTCAATCAAAATATCAAGTGATAGCATCAGATATTGCCCGACATGATGAATTGGAAATAGGTTTCATCGGAATTGAAGATAATTATTACAATATCATAGATAAAGATTTATTTATTTGGAGCAGTCCATCAAGTGGTTTTAATTATTCATTCAGTGAAATTTTTAACCGTAATGATACATGTATTATAGCAAAATCTTTAGCTAATAGATTGGGAATACAAGATATTGGTGAAAATATTCTTCTTACATTTTACAATCCACAAGATGAAAATGATTTGGGTACTCCTCTAATCCTTAATGTTGTAGGTATCTCTGGGGGAATGCCTGGATTTTATAACTTTAGAAGCTCAGAAGCGTCCGCTGAAGGAGGTGGCGTTATGGTTTCTTTAGATAATTATATGAATTTAATGAACGTTACAAATGCGGGAGAACAAAATATGATAATTGATAAAATTTTTCTCAATTTACTTGATGACTCTGAGAAAAACATTGAGGACACTAAGGAAGAGATTAGAACATTGTATTCTGATAAAGATTATTTTCTTGATGATGCTATCTCCAAAATAAATTTTATGAATGATATGTATAAGAGACAAAGTACGATGATGGAAATTATAACTTGGTTTGCAATTGCCATCGCTATTTTCGGTTTAGTTAGTACAATGTATGCAATAATGATTGAAAGAAAATTTGAGATTGGAATCCTCAGATCTTTAGGGATGAAAACAAGAAATGTAAGAAACCTCTTTTTAATTGAGAGTATAATTATATTACTGTCTTCAGGGACAATGGGAACATTAATAGGAACATATAGTGCTTATTTGATGGAAACCAATATTGGCTTGTTCACAGAATTACCAATTGTCTTTTCAATCCCCTTTGATGCGTTATTGCGTGTTTTTATTATATCAATAACGATAGGATTTATAGGAATGTATTTAATATTAATAAAATTAAGTAAACAAACTATTATGGATATCTTTCGACAGACATTTTAATTATCTTTAAGGTACCTAATTAATTTACTAAAGGCTTTTCCACGATGAGAAACATTATTTTTTTCATTTGTTGTAAGTTCAGCGAATGTTTTATTAGGAATTTCATTTGGAATGAAAATAGGGTCAAATCCAAACCCTTCTTTACCTCTTTTAGAACTAGATACCATACCTTCAACCTTACCGTCAAATAACATTATCTTGTCGGCAGGTTTATAGTATAGCGCAATAATCGTTTCAAAATGGGCTTTCGTAATGCTAAAATCATTAATTAATTTTAAAATACCCTCATTTCCTATTGTTTTCAATACATATTTTGAATACACTCCAGGAAATCCTTTTAATGGTTCATCAACAAAAAATCCAGCATCTTCAATGAAATATGAACTTGTAAAATGCATTTTAATACTTTTTAACTTAAAAAGTGCGACCTCTTTCACCGTTTTAGCTTGAATCTCAATAGTTGACACATTCTTTTGCTTTAGGAGGAAGTTTATTTGTTCTTTTTCAAAGAGAGCGTTAATTTCGTGAAATTTATGATCATTTCCGGTTATAAAGTAAATCATTTCTCTTTCACTAATCATAATTACAATAGTATCTTGATCTTTATTTAGATTTAGAAGAAATTTAACTTAAATCCACTTAGTGTGACTCTAATCAGAATAAAAGAAATTAAATTCCAAAATTTTATTTTAAATGGTTCTTTACTTATTCTAATATTATAATTTCAAATTGAAATATACAACGTGAAAGTAGGTTAATCATGGCTCGAATGCATAGCAGAAAACGAGGACAATCGGGTTCAACCCGTCCTGCTCGTTTAGAAAAACCAGTATGGGTCGAAATGTCTGCAGATGGAGTGGAGAATGAGGTTATCAAATTAGCTAAGAGAGGACATTCAAAGTCTAAAATCGGAGTTATATTAAGGGATTCATATGGAATTCCATTAGTAAAAGTAGTAACTGGAAAATCTATTAGCCAGATTCTTGAAGAAAGTGACATTAAATCTCCTTTACCAGAAGATTTAACTAGTTTAGTTAAAAAAGCGCTTGCGCTTAGGTCACATCTAGAGTCAAATCATAAAGATCTTGAGTCTAAAAAAGGATTACAAAGAACGGAATCGAAGATTTATCGATTAATTAAATATTATAAGAAGGCGAAAAAAATTGCTCCTGATTTTAAATATGATCCAGAAAAGATAAGAACTATCATAGCGAGGTAATCTCTAATGAGTCAGAAAGCAAGAAAAAGGAAAGTTAAAACTAAAAAAGTATCTTTTAAAGATAAAGACTGGTATACTGTAATCGCACCTAAAAGTTTTAATTTTAAACCAATAGGAGAGATTTTGGGGGTCGAGGGAAATCTAAAAGGAAGAACGGTTGAAAATCTCTTATTTGATTTTACAGATAATTACTCTGATATTAGTTTGAAGTTAAAATTTAAAGTCATGCAAATCAATCCGGAAGCAAGATCATGCAGCAGTATCTTTATAGGGCATCAATACACCAATGATTACGTTAGATCTCTAATTGATCGAGGAAGCTCTAAAATTCAATCAATTATTAATTTAACCACTAAAGATGGTTATGGCTTCAGATTAACTGTAATTTGTACTACTATTAGAAGAGCCCGAAGTTCTCAACAAATTCTGATTAGAAAAATTATACGAGAGATTCTAAAAGAATTTGCTAGATCACTTAATCATGAAAAATTTATTACAGGTATGATTTTTGCTGAATTTCAAAATCAGATTCAAAGAGTTGCAAAAACTATTTATCCTTTATCTAGTTCAACGATCATAAAGAGCAAATTAATTCAAGTTCCTGAAGGTGGGGAAGATCAAGAATATGTCCCTCACGATGTAGATTTTGAAATTGTTGAGATAGATGTAAAGAGAAGTAGAAAAAGTGAGATAAAAAGAACTGAAAGAATTAACGTTAAGAAACTTGCTCGTCCTAAGTCGAGAACTCCTAAAAAAGAAGAAGAAGTCGATATAGATGAGTCTGAAGAAGAGGAGATAGAAGAAGAAACTTAAAGAGATTATTTAATATAATCCTTATTTTTAATGAAATCGCTTATTTTAAAATATTATTTACCCTTCTTCTATAATAATGAGAGATACCTTGTCAAATAATTAGTATATTTTTAATAAATCATTCAATACTAATATTAATTATTAACTTAAATGTGAAAAATATGTCCAATCAAGAAGGTAATCGTAACAATCTCTATTCATTCGATGATTATCTATTCGTTAGAGATAATTTTAATTATTATCTAGATGACGATTTTCTTCAAACATTAGTCAATTATTATGTTCCTGAAGAAGAATTCGAGAATATTAATAGAGATGTGAGTGCACTTTCCAATTATGTCTCTTTTAAATGGAAGGATTTAGCTAACCAAGCGAATGAACTTGAGAATCGCATGAAGGTCACTAAATTAAAACATTATAATGCTTTTAATCACAGAATTGATAAAATAGAACGGTGTTTAGAAACAGAAACCTTGGAACGAGAGATATTTAGTTTAGGCTTGTTTGATCCAAATAGAAACACTCCTTGGAGCAGATTTGTGAAAATGTTTTTATTATATGAAAATGGAGAGGCCGGATGTATGTGCCCCGTTGCTTGTACTCATGGGTTAGTATGGTTGTTACAAAAATATGAAACCAATTTATCTCCTCAAGCAAGTAAGATATTAGAATACCTGAGAGAAGGTATTAAGGGGGATTATGCTAAAGGAGCTCAATTTGTTAGTGAGATACAAGGAGGAAGTGATGTACCTGCTAATCTCGTTGAAGCTGTTTTTGAGGAATCTGAAGGTCCTGATGGAGTTTCAAACTGTTGGCGTATTTATGGAAAAAAGTTTTTTTGTTCAGCAGCTCATACAGATTATGCTCTAGTAACAGCAAAACCTAAAAATACAGCATCTTCGACCAAGATTGCAGCTTTTATCGTACCATCTTGGCTTCCAGGAAATAAACGAAAAGAGATTAGAAATTCATATACGATAGATAGACTCAAACCAAAATTAGGGACTGCTGAATTACCTACAGCAGAAATAACATATAATGGCGCAGTAGCTTATCCCGTTGGTCCTTTAGAAAAAGGATTAGCGGATGTGGTAGGAATTGTATTATCTTTATCGCGATTACATGTTGCTTTTGGTATGGCTGCTGGAGCACTTCGTGTAGCAAGAGAAGCTTCCTTATATGCTCAATATCGTAAAGCATTTGGTATTCCCGTTTCTTCCTTTCCACTTATGATTAATCAAATAAATGATTTAAATAACTATGCTAAACGAACAACAGCGGGCGCTTTTAAAGTATATTCCGAGTATATAAACTTTGGAGAAGAATTAATTAGTGGAATACGCGATATGGAAAAAATTGAAAATCTTGAAGAGCGAAAACGCCGTTTTAGATTACGTGAATTAATAATGCTACAAAAAATAGTTGTCGCAGATGAGGCTCCTAAAATGATACGCTTGGCAATTTCTTTTTTTGGAGGACACGGAATTATGGAAGACTTTTTATCTTTACCACGTTTACATCGTGATGCTATGATAATGGAGCTCTGGGAAGGTCCAAGAAGTGTATTACTTACACAAATTCATAGAGATTTTCAAAGAGTAGCTCAATGGTATACTCCAGAGGATTTTATTGCTGATTTACTTAGAGGAGCTGATAATGATTTAATAAATGAATATGCTCACGAATTCAAAAAAATTGTCTCTTGTGAAAGTTTATTGAAAAACGATCAAGAAACACTAAAAATTTGTCGAGACTGGGAATTATTCTCTAATAGATTATTTATTGCCTATCAAGAACAAGCATTAAGAGATCTAAATCCTGAAGTAAAAGATTTACAATTTTCAAAGTTATTGCGTAAATTTAAGAAAATAAAGTTATAAAAAGGATATTATCATTTTTTCTATTTTTATTTTTAGTTATAAATTTTAACAGTTTATTCAATTTTGGTAAAAATATTTGGTTTAATCACGATATTACCGTCTTGATCTTGATAAAAAAGAGTATTTGATGGTACATCTTTATTTACTAGAGTATGAGCTCCAATAATAGAATTTTCATATATTATTTTACCACACATTATGCTTGTGTTAATGCCTGTTTGAGAGAACGGTCCTATTATGCACCCTAATTTTCTCCTCTTTGAATCAATAATCTTTCCATTTATTTCCATCTTTATAGATTTATTATCAAATCTTAAATTAGATGTTTTAGCTCCTGCTCCTAAATTTACATTTTCACAAATGATTGAATCTCCTATGTAGTTAAAATGGGGGATTGCTGAATTTGAATAAATTAATGAATTTTTAATTTCAGACATTCCAATGTGGCTATTATTTCCTATTGAAGTGTATGGTCGAATATATGCATTCGGACCTATTTTACAATTTTCTCCTATAAAACATGGACCTTGAATGTAGGTACCAGATTTAATGATTGCTCTTTTTCCGACATAAACCTTTCCATTAATTGTGACATTTTTTTCTACTTTACCACAAATTTCTCCTTCTATTCTATCCAATAAATAATGATTTGCATCAAGCAATTGCCAAGGTAAACCAATATCGCTCCAAAACAAACTTTCAATTTCAAAACCGATTATTTTACCCTTAAGATCATTTATTAAAATTTGCATAGAATCGGTAAACTCATACTCATTCCGGATGGATTTTTGAGTCTTATCAATTGCCTGAAAAATTTGTGGAGTAAACAAATAAATTCCTGCATTTGCTAAATTTCCTAAGTTAAGCTCAGGAGAAGGTTTCTCAGTTATTTTAGTTACAAATTTATTATTATCTAGCGATATTATTCCATAATCATGAGGATTCTGTACTTTTATTAATGAGATTAATCCATCAATTTTACTTTCTTCAAATATTTTGATAATCCTTACAAAAACAGTATCATCTACTAAAATATCACCATATAACAATAAAAACGATTCATTTTTAATGAAATCTTTTGCATAACCCGTAGCATGTGCAGTTCCTAAGTATTCTTGTTGAGTAATATATTCTATTTTTACATCATATTTATTACCGTTTCCAAAATACTCTTCAATGTTTTCTCTTTTATATCCGACAATCAACAATATTTCTTTGACTCCTGCTTTCTTTAAGCCAAGAATATTATGTTCCAACAATGGCTTGCCAGAAATAGGGATCATTGGTTTAGGTCTAGTAGCAGTAATAGGTCTTAACCTTTTACCTTTTCCAGCTGCTAGAATAACAGCTTTCATAATTATCATATAATTAGCATTCTATTAGAAATTATTGATCAAATTGTTGTATTATTTCATCAAGATAGGTTTTTAATGAACGAAAAGGTTTTAAGTCTCCTGAGAATTCATGATGAAATATTTGATCTTGGGATATTTTTTCCTCTAATTCCACAAAAATTTCCTTGATCTTATTAAAATCTCCTGAAGCAAAGAAATCTAAGGAATAGCCATTAATATGACCATATAGAATAAGTTTTTTACATCCATTATCATCCAAATCATTAAAGTGGATTTCTTTAATGTTTGTTTTTGCGCGAATCTGAGTATTCATGGCAATCGTTGCCAACTTTGCTGAAAGATTTGAACTAAATAATTCAATATTTTCATGATTAATATCACGCTGAAGATTAATTAATAAAGATTTGTCATATAATTGCGAAATAATAGGCAATCCTTGAGAAGATATGCCACAATATATAATTCTATTCTCGGTATTATTGCATTTATAAGTGATATCTTCATCTTCTATTGACTCTTGAAATTTATCCCATAAATATCCCGTAATTAACTTAATGATTACCATAAATTCGGATTTTTTTGCTGCTTCTTGAATAATCTCTCCAGAAGCATAATTAGCTTTAACTTTTTCCACGTATTCATTTAACATATTATTTGCTTCTTCAGAGTATGATAAAAAATCTCCAGTAATACAGAAAAAAAGATGTTTACCATTTTGAGTGAAATCGTGGTGGATTATCATACGTTCCTTACCAGATTCTCCTTCAAAATATATATTGGATAAACGCCAAGAGTTTTTTGGATTGATGCTAGTAATTAATTTTTGAACAAAGAGTACTATCTCAAAAAAATTGTATTTTTTTTTATTTGAGACATATAGTATTTTTTCATCTAAAATTATAGCAAATCCAGTAATCATAAGAAAGATCTTTTCAGTATTAAATTTTCAAATTAATCGTGTGACTCAAAAAATTTAAAATTATGCAAAATTTTAATTGTTTGCCATTATAGTCACATAACTTATTTTGGTTTTTACTTCTAAATATTAATTAAAAAAGATTGAAGATATCTAAACTATCCTTATAGAGGTTAATTTTTTTTTATCAATTGAGATACTATTTAAATATTTGTCAATAGCAAGTAAAAACTAAAGAGATTTTTAAAGAATAAAGACAAATGTTTTATATAATGAATATCACTTTTTGCAAAAGGAATAATTTATCATTTACTCGCATAAAAGCTGGAGATACATGAAAGTATTAAAATTATTGGAAAAGAAAAAAATCCATCATGCTGCGGAAATGCTATTTAATGCAAAAGATGCGATTGTTTTAACTGGCGCAGGAATTTCTACAGAGTCCGGAATCCCCGATTTTAGAGGGGATAGCGGAATATGGAAAAAATATAAACCGGAGATTTATGGAAATATCCAAGCTTTCATAAAGAATCCCGCAAAATTCTGGGAATTAGCCGAAAAGGTGGCTCCTACCCTATTCAAAGCAAAACCAAATCCTGGACATTTTGCAATTGCAGAATTGGAAAAAATGGATATTATTAAAGCTATTATTACTCAAAATATTGATGAACTACATCAGAAAGCAGGCGCAGTTATTGTTTATGAAGTACACGGGAATATTAATCGCTTTAGCTGCTTAGGCTGTAAGGCTTCATATACCAAGGAGCAAGTCCTAAGAAAATTAAAGAAAGAAAAGAATTATCCCCCACTATGTGATGTATGTACCGCACCTTTAAAGCCCTCAGTTACCCTTTTTGGGGAACCTCTTCCTACATTCGAGATTTACCAATCCCAAGCTTTATCTCAAAAAGCAGATGTAATGCTGATAGCGGGTTCTTCATTAGAAGTTGCACCTGTTTCGAATCTGCCCTTATATACGCTAAGAGACGGCGGTAAATTAATTATTGTGAATGATCAACCAACTTATTTAGATGAAAGAGCTGAAATCGTCATTCATCATAAAACTGGAACGGTATTACCCTTAATCGTCGAGGAGATCAAAAGACTTAAAGCAGAAAAAGACTCAATTAATTAGTATACACAGTTGGTTATAGAGTATCGTATTATATGATTGATAATGGTTTAATTGTAAAAGATTGGAGATTTATTGATCTTACATTTGGATTGATTTATCCTAATTCTTATAAGTTAATGAATTCTTCTTATACAATCCGACTTCTTTATCATATGATAAATTCTAAGAAAGAATATGTGTGTGAAAGAATTTGTGTTCCCGATAAAATAAAGTATCCTGCGAATAGAGATACTTCTTCAGTAAATCAAATTCGTAGTATAGAGAATAAGATTTTGCCGATAGAGTTTGATGTTTTAGGATTTTCAGTTCATTATGAAAATGATTTTAAGAATATATTATGGATGTTAGAAAAAGCCGAAATCCCTTTAAAACAAAAAGAAAGAATAAAACAGCAAGAGCATAATAATATTTATTATCCCTTGATAATCGGTGGAGGTCCTGTGATTACATCAAATCCATTACCATTAAGCCAAATTTTTGATGTATTTTTCATAGGCGATTCAGAACCTAACCTTATTCCATTTCTGGATAAAGTAATAGAATGGAAATCAGAAGAATATAATGTTATTAATTTTTTTAATAAAATTAAAGAGATGAATGGAATTTTCATCCCTTTACTTAATAACCACCCAAAGAGAGAAATTTTAAAAAATCTAGACGAATCTCCGAATCCTATAATCCAAACGATATCGAATGAACAAAAAGATGAAACTATTTTTGAGAGAAATTTTTTTGTTGAAATAAACAGGGGATGTCCCTTTCAATGTAAATTTTGTATATCGTCTTTTCATAATTCTCCTTTTAGAAATAGAAACTTTGACAAAATACTTCAATTAACTGATGAAGCCGTACAACAATCGAAGTTCGAAAAAATAAGTCTAATAGGTTCTTGTGTTTCTTCTCATCCAAAATTTAAAGAAATATGTGAATATATTATCAAGAAAGGGAAGAAGCTTAGCATTCCATCAATTAGGTTAGAACATTTAACTCAAGAATTAATTGCTGTCTTTGAAGCATTTAACATGAAAACAATTACTATAGCCCCTGAGACAGGTTCAGAATCCTTAAGATTTGAGATAGGAAAAAAAATTTCTAATGAAAAAATCTTGGAAGTAGCCAATAATATACGTAAATCAAAAATCCGCAACATTAAATTTTATTTTTTACTGGGATTACCTTCTGAATCTGATAGCGACGTAGATGCTATTATAAACCTAATTTATCAATTAGCTGAGATAGGATTTGAACAGGGCACATTGAAAGTGAATGTCAATCCTTTTATTCCAAAATTCAATACTCCTTATGAAACATATGTTCATAATTATTTAGATGACAATATTGGTAAATTTAATATTAAATTTCGGAAATTAGAGAAAGAATTAAAAAAGATTCCCTCTGTTAAACTTAAATTCCAATATCCTAAGACCATTATTAAAAATGCTAAATTGCAAACTCTTTTTTCTTTGGGAGATTCAAGTATAACGAATCTCTTGATTAAATATTATCAATATGGTGCCAATTTTAGCGATTTTAACAGGGCTGAGAAAGAACTGGTCTTTTCATCAAATGAATATCTTCTTAAAATTCAAGATGGATATAAACCATGGATAATTTAAAGAAAAATAAAAAAAAATTATTCTATTTTTTCAAAAACTTTTTTAGCAGCTCCACATACGGGACATTTATCAGGGGGGACTCTTTCATGAGTATAACCACAAACAGGGCATATATACATTTCCTTTTGCTCAAGATCTTTTCCATTTTCTATTGCTTTTAATGCCTTTTCATATAATTTATGATGAATTTTTTCAACTTCATTAGCATAATTAAATGTTCTTTTAGCGGCATTATTACTCTCTTTTTCAGCATCAGTTATAAATTTGGGATACATATCTGTAAACTCATAGAATTCACCACCAATTGCCTCCTTCAAATTTTCAATAGTTGATTTTATGCCACCTAAAGTACGCAAATGATTATGAGCATGAACAGTTTCAGCAGCAGCAGCAGCTCGAAATAGATGGGCTACACCTGGAAAACCTTCTTGTTCCGCTTTTTTTGCAAATGCTAAATATTTTCGATTTGCTTGTGATTCACCTGCAAAAGCTGCGAGTAAATTTTCTTCAGATTTAGTCATTTTAAACAATTCTCTTAGTAATTATTAACTACTATCTAATTATATAACTTCAAATTTTAATTTGGTTTTTATAATTCATAATATTTGACTATTTTATTGCAGGTTTAACCATTACTAACTCTTTTTTAGATGGTTCGCCCAAATAAGGTTCTATTTCACTAAAAAATGGTTCTGTTTGATTATTTCGTGTATAGATAATCTTTTCAATATTATAGCTTCTAATTTCTTTTGTAATAAAGGATGCAAATCCTGAATATGCTTCTTTTGCTTCTGGGAGTACTGCTTTAACAAATAATTGGGCAGTATTTCGGGAATTTTTGGTCCAAATCGCAAATCCCACACCAAGAATTTCATCATTCCTACAAAGAACTGCGGAAAATTGATTTTTTACTCTTAAAAGTTTCTTTTTCGCTTTACCTATAGATTTTCTTAAATCTTTCTTAAGATCTTTCATTTCAGGAATTTTTTTTATAATTTCTCCTATTTTCTGAATATCTTTTTTCTCAGCTCTTCTCGCATGGTAACCCTCAGGAAATTGTTTTGATTTCAAAGGAATATTACATATGAATTGCTGAATCAACGAAATTCGTTGAAAACCATATTTATTATAGAGATGAATAGCGTTTGAGTTTTTTTCATTTACTAATAATCTTATTTGATTGGATTCATATAAAGTCAGGAGTTTTTTAAGCATCATATTTCCGATACCCTTTCCTTGAAGATCTGGTCTTGTAAAAAAATTACCAAGGAAATAATCATGTTTATTGAGGTTATAGGATAATGAAAATCCTCCAATTATTTCATTATTTCTTTTAACAGTATACATTTGGGTTTGTTTTGCCATGATTTTTAGTGGAATACCTAAAAGAAGCTTATTTGTTCTTACTAACTTCATTAGAGATTCTAAAGAATATCCCATAGCTTCAAAATCTTCTGTTCCTGTTTCATAAAGATATGTAAAGAATTGAGATTGTTCTTTTGATTTGAGTTTGGCAAATTGTAGATCCTCGTGTGCAATGTCAAACTTTTTATTCATATTTAGGTGACTCGCGTTTTTTATAAAAGAAAAAGGCTTAAAACTATATTAAAATTACTCTTTTCTTAAAACGAACCAAAATTTCATTGATTTAAAATATTACACATTTTCATAACTACTTTTTGCAAATAAAATTCAGCTACCCCAAATCTGGTTTTTGAGTTGAAAATTAGGATGATGAAATAAAGATCATTTACATATTCAGATAAGATTAATTCCTTTTCTCGGGAGGTATAAAAAAGTTTCAAAATAGAATTATTACATATCTTGACCCGAAAATCAACTTGTTTTAAGAACTTTGAGAGTTCTATCTCTCTTAAAGTTGAATATATTATATTTCCTCTGTCTGTTAAAAGAACACACCCTTGAATCTCATCATTCATTTGTACTTTTTGTAAATATTCAATGATAGCTTCTTCTTTATTTAAATCGAAATCTTTACTTAATATGTCTCGAATTATATCTTCAATCAAAAAGTTAAGATTTTCATCATAAACATATTCAATATCTGTTTTAATGTCATTTTTTTTTATATAAGTTAAAAAAATCAAATGAATTTTTGCGATAATTTCTTCCAGAAGAACAATATTTTCTATTGATGCGCATAATATACAATAAAATAAGTTTTTCTTTTCAAAAACCACCAGTTTAATTCCGCCTCCCATTTCCACAGTTTTAATTTTATCTCCAATTAATTCTTTAGTAAAAGACATAAGTGCTGTAAAATAGGAAGAGATAAGTTGTTCTTGCTCGATGGTGTAAATTTGAGAAAAATTAAGTCCATAAATACAAATTCCAGCTCTGTTGAAAATGAAGAGGTTATGAATTTTAATTTTATTGAAGCCCCTTTTTATTTTAAGTAAATGCGAAGAATTTTCCGGTGTACTCATAATAAATTTTTAATAAGGAAGTATAAAAAGCACTTACTTTTCAAATTGAAATAATGATTCTTCATAACTCAAAACTTTTTACTCCTTTAAAACTTAATTTACAAGGTAGGATTCTAAAACCATTCTCCATAAGTTTGTTTTTCAATTTGTGTTCATATTCTATTTTTGATAATATTGTAACTGACCCTCCTCCACCAGCACCATTACACTTAAAGCCTATTGCTTGGTTTTCTAAAGCAATCTTTTCTGCTTTTTGTATTAGAGGATTTGTCATAAGCGGATGAAGACTCTTTTGAGCTTTCCAATTTTTATTCATAATTTTACCTATATCTTCTAAATTCGAATTGATTGCATTCCTCATTTCTTTAGCACAAGATTTCATGATATCTAAGGATGCAACTGTATTGGAATCTCTTTTCTTATAATTTTCGATAACCGCTTTATGCATATCATTTGAGCTTCTTGATTCTATAAACACTAAGATTAATTGCTTTTCCAATTCATAGCGTCGACTCTCTTCTATATTTATTTGTTGTAGATTTACAAAAGGGTATTCAATTTCCATAAAGTTAATTCCCCCATATGCAGCAGCAAATTGATCTTGAACTCCACTTTCTAATTTAAGTTCTTCGATCTCTAATTTGTGTGCTAATTTCGCTATTTCTTCATGATTTAATTCTATTTCGGAAATCTTTAATAAGGCACTAATTAGTGCAACTGCAACACTTGCACTTGTACCCGTACCACTCCCCGGAGGTGCCTCAGTCTTAATATAAATATCTAAACCCTTTTTTATATCTAATCTTTTAATTCCTGCCTTGATTAAGTCTAATGTTCCATTATATTCAATAGAATTATAATCTTTTATGGTAGTATTTATCCCTAAATTATCAGATTTAATTCTTATTTGTTCTTGCCCGTTTTCTACAAGAAAAACATAACTGTAAAGATCGACACAAAAATTAAATATCGCACCACTTCCATAAAACCATGTGTCCGTCCATCCTCCAATATCACATATTCTAACAGGAGCACGAGATAATATTTTTTTTCGCATTAATTAATCAGAAGAATAGTTATTATAAAAATAGATTTAATAAACTAAGTTGCATCAAATTAGAATTATACTTCAAAATTAAGTATTTGACGTACTAAACTACAATAAAAAGGTTTTAAGTCTTAAAAATAATTAAATATCAGAGTATATTCTCAGAGTTTTTAATATAGAAAGCATTAAGCCCAGAAATTCATTTTTTTAAGAGTCATGTAATTTGTGATTAGACCGACAATATTAACCTTCTATGATGATTTTTCAACTAACTTTAAATATAAGCGTGAAGAATTATATTTTAAACACAAATTTATTTTTAAAACATATTTAACACAATAAATGGAGGAATAAAAAATGGCTAAAAAAGCAGCAACTGCAGAAGCCCTATTTGTAAAAAGTAAAGTAAGAGAGTATATCAAGTCAAAAGGATGCAATACTAGTGGAGACCTAATTGATGGTAAATCTTTAAATGATGCCATCATTGGTGTACTTGACAAAGCTATTGCAAGGGCTAAAGCAAATGGAAGGAAAACCGTTCAGGAAAAGGATTTGTAAAATCCATTATTCTTGACTACAATGGTTTAAGTCCAATTTTTTTTTCTAAATTAATTTACTCTTCTTTTAATTTATTTCATTCAATAAATTATAAATTTAGTACAGTTGTGTGACTTAAATTTTCATTCTATTAATAATGAAATAACACACACAACATTTATAATCAAGAATAAAAAATTCGTCTAAATCGCCTTATCCTTTAAGCTACTTCTCCTTATTTAGAATTTTTTATTCTATTTTCTTCTTTTTATCCTAACTTGACTACTTTACCTTTTTATTCTGTTTCTTTATCAATTATAAAAAAACCTGTAGAAATGACACTTTTAAGACTTTGAAGATCTTCTTTTAATTTCTTCACTCTATCATTTGGACCAGATACGGCGATAATTTCCAAACACTTTTCAAATTCCAGATGTACATGCATCGTAGAGATAATGACGTCAACAAAATGGTGTTGTATATCATTTTTTAAGATTTCGTCTGTTTGTTGTACATTTGCGTACATAGGTCTTGAGCCAAAATCATGATCATGGTGATGATTAGCATCATGGTTAACTTCATGCATATGATTATGTTCCATTTTATGATCTTCTTCAAGCTTAAAATGTTTATGGGCTATAATTAAAGAGATACATCCTACAACATTTTCTGAATCAGAGGGAATACTCTCTTCACTTATCATATATGAATATATAGCTTTTCGGATAAAATCTGATCTTGAGACCCCTAACTTATTTCTGAAGGATTCTAATTTTTTATACAAATCAGGAGGGAGAGACACTGTAAAGCGCTTATATTCTTCTTCCATTTTTAGTGTTAATCGCCTTAAATTTATTATTTAAATAGGTTAAATAGCTTTTTGGGCTATGATTTAGAGATCATTTACGCATTAAAATAGCAATAGGGACGCTAGCTTCACGCCATTGAGCGATCTTACCAGAATATTCCAAATCCAATTTAACTCTGCCATGATCACCAAGGATTATCATTAAAGAATTATTTCTCAATTGCTTATAATTGCTTAATATCCATTTATCCGTACGCAGAATTAATTTTTCAATTAAATCTTCTGGAGTTCTTTGCTTTAGTGCTTGTTGTTGTTTATGAAGGTTTTCAAAATCTAAATAGTGCATCCAAGAGAGTTCAAAATTGTTAATCGTTTTAGCAGATTCTACCCATGTACTCATATCTGTATCTTTTGGAATAGAGTGTGTTCCACCGCTATATCGATCTAAATCTTTTTTTCTTGCAATAAAACAAGATTTTTTACCATGCTCGTTTAAATAACGCAATAAATGAAATCCATTTGGTTCTACTTCAAATCCACCATACATTATTTGATGAAATACTCCAAGAGTATAAGGATTTCGAGTTGATAAGAGTAGCATTGCTTCAGAATTAGTAATCAT
>CAYUTF010000055.1:0-22525 GCA_964447495.1 uncultured archaeon | reverse complement strand
AAATTGAGGAAATCACATTGCATGATATCTATCTAAGGTTTAAAAGTGCGGAGTTAATGACTGAATGGTTCTTAGAGTGGAGTTTGGGAAATGAAATATTGCAATCAGATATAGATAAAATATGCGATATCTTTAATTTAGATACTGATTCAGGTTTAGATGCTATTGAGGCTCAACTTGAAGATAGAGAAAGACTTTTCGCTGGTATACCAGAATCAAAATGGTTGGAGTTAATAATCAGTCGTCCATTTTTTAGAAATCCTCATACACCTCAAGGAGTTAAGACAGTACAAGATTATGTGAAGTTAGGGCATTCCAAGATGAAAGCGATACTACAAATACTCTGTGCTAAACACGGTTATAATTATCTTTTTGAGTTTAAAAAAGATCTTCAAAGAGCGGAAATCAAGAAAATACTTAGTTGTGGTTATTATTTAGATTCCAAAGGCGAAAAGAAGTATTTGCTTCCACGGAGAAAGAATGCTTATTTAGATAAATTGATTCCCGACGTTATCAATCCCACTTACTTTGTACGTCCAGAAAATTATATTAGAGCGTTATTTAATGGTTTATCATGGGAACAAGTATGGGATATATATTATTTAAATATTAGATATTTGGGGAGTTAAACAGTTTAAGTCCAATTTTATTTTTCCCTTTTTTTTTTAATATAATATAAGAGAAAGTCATCATGCTCATAATATTTAAATTCACTAGCAACCTTTAACATTAAGATGAGAAAAATCTTTCAGGTAAATCAGTATATTACTTTAAAATTAGAAAATAAAAAAACTATTATCTATATAGGGGGGGAGAGATTCCGACAGTGCCATAAAGTTTTGATTACCATCCCAGTGGAGAAGGCAGCAGATTACAATAGCATTGACGAATTAATATATAGGGAGGGAGAGGGAGTTTCTGCTGATGAATTGTATGATATTCCTATTGGAAATATTGAATCTTATGGGTTAGATCCAGAAACAGAGTTTTGGGCACATTGTTCAAATATTCAAGTTTGGGTTGATCAGAACTACGATACTCGATTTTTGAATTCAACACTCTCATTTCCTATTTTGAAAAAGTTAGTTGAATTTGGGGATGAGATCGCTAAACGAGTGTTTAAAGATGAAATAGCAAGAAGATTCTCTTCGGGATATCCCCCTGTTGTTAAATATTTAGTTCTAGAGCGGTATTTGGATTATTTAAATATTGAAGAAAAAGAAACTCTTGTACAGGGGATTAAAAGATTAGATTTAATGGGTATACAGCTTGAAACTATACCAGATTTTGTATTTATTGCTAGAAATCTAAAACAGCTCCTACTTGGTAATAATTACATTAAGGAAATAGGTGAAGGAGTTAAAGATTTAAGAAATTTAATCGAATTCGATGCGTGGGTCAATAAAATCGAATTCGTCTCGGATGCAATAGGCTCTCTTGACAAATTGAAATTTTTGAGGTTAACTAAAAACCAGATAACAATTATCCCAGAAACTATAGGAAACTTAGTCTCCTTAGAAGAATTAATATTAAGAATCAATAAAATTCAAAAGCTCCCTGATTCAATAGGAAATCTGATAAATCTAAAGAAGTTAAATATTTCAGATAATATGCTTGAAGAGATACCCGATAGTATTCAATTTTTAACACATTTAGAGCATTTGGAATTATATTCGAATCATCTTAACACTTTACCAGAATCGATAGGTCGCTTAGTCAATCTAGTCCATTTAAATCTTTCAGATAATGATCTTGAAGAATTACCTAAAACTATAGAATTGCTTAGAAATTTAAAATTTCTGGATCTCTCTGGTAATAAATTTGCTAAGCTACCAATTCAAGTGAAACACTTAAATTCATTGCGAACATTTTATTTTGGGAATAATAAAATTCGTGAAATATCAGACCTATTCGAATTTCCTAAAGGATTAATTGATCTCGATTTAAGTGGCAATCATTTAAAATGTCTACCATACAATCTTAAAGATTTGAAATTTTTAGGAACTCTATCTCTTTTTGGAAATCCTATGGAAGAATTACCCAAATTTATAATAAATTTTCCAAATCTGAGAGTTCTTGCCTTGGATAAGTCTCAAGAAGCGATGTTAAGCGAGATAATGATTAGAAAAATAGAGAGCAAGAAAATTAAACTACTTATTACATAATATTTAAGAAACTCCTAAAACTCATCGTTTTCCTTGACATAAGGATAAATAAAACCCTCTTCAATATGTTTAGAGAATTTTTTTTAATTAAGCTAATGCTATAGACACCTTGTATATAATTACATATAACATCGAAGAAGTAAACGCTATATTATAAAATATGAGATAAATTCATTGAAATTCAAGATTTAACTATCTAGATCAATTTATATTAATATAAAAAAGAGTTCTTTATCTTAAATGGGGAATGAGGGAATTGAACCCCCGATCTCCGGGTAACGCCTCATGCTTAAAGGATCTGGAGCCCGTCACGCTACCACTACGCCAATTCCCCTTTTTAAGTGTTATAAATTAAAGATTTATTACTATAGCTATTATTATAATATAAATAAAAATTCACTATATAATTTATATCTTATTCTAATTGATATTGATATTTACGGTCAGATTAATTGAGTGATAAACTTAAAAAGAGAGGAAAAATTAGAAATTTTCTATGAAAAAAATAAATCAGTTAAATTTGATATCAATTACGATAATACAATTAGTAGTAGCGACAATAATTAGTTTAATATTTCAATTTATTATTCCAATGAACTGGCAACCACTTTATTTGTTTGGTACTGGTCCAAACGTGCACCATTTTGATGAGGGTGCAAATATTGTTATATTTACAGTAAGTCAATGGTATTTTTCCTTATCAATTGCCTGGTTTATTCACCGAGATAATCCTTATATCAACAATTTCATGATTTATTCCTTGATGGGGTTAATTTTAACCATAGTTACAGAAATTTTTAGCTATGGGTTATTTTATGACTATTATCATATTGTTCCTTTTGGTGTATCCATCTACATTTTTTGGAAAAAAAGAGATACACTTTTTCCAAAATGGGTTATTCCTATTTCGATTTTTATAAGCGCATGGTTATTTCTTGTATACTTCTTAAGACTAGCTTACTTTCAGGCCCCACTTGTGGAATATTTAATTCGGTGGGCGATAATTATACTCTTGGGTTATGTACTTGCTTTTATCTTAAAAATTCTTAAGGATCGAGACGCTAAATAATCTTTTTATTTAATTCTTGATCCACAATACTCACAAAATCTCACATTTTCTGCATTTTTCAAACTTGCTCCGCATGTTGGGCAAAAATTAGGTTTTAAGGGTAAGGGTGAACCTTTTTCAACTACTTTATACTCAATAGGCTCACTTATTAACTCCTTTTTCTCAAAAGAATAACCACAAGTAGGACAGATTCTTACTCCTTCTCGTACATAAGCATCACAATTAGGACATCTACTAATTAATTGTAAACCACAATTTCTACAAAACTCTGCGTAAATACTCACAGGATAATTGCAGCGTGAACAATAATTTTGTGGATTCCAAGAGAATTTAATTATTAATATTCCAATTATCATTAAAATTAATAAGGGGACAATAAGTATGAATATTAGACTAAATTCTACGAAAATCAGCCCTAAAAAAATAAAGAGTGTAACAAATGCAAGAGAGACGCCAATTATTAACCGTCTACTGCTTTGATTATAGTTTCGAACGCTCATTGAGAAGAGATTTTATTTAATTTTAAATGATTATTGATATTTTAACAATATTTTATTTATCTTAATATAATTTCGTATAGTTACATTTTAGAATAATAATTAGATATCATTTCTCTGATTTATCATCGTTTATAGGAGTATTACAGTAGGGACATACACCATTTTTAATTTCATCTTTTATTTCTTCCCCACAAAAAGAACAAATAATCCGAGATTCACCATATTGTATTTTACCTTCCTTTACTATTCCTGAAGTTTGTGCTTTGTCTTGTTTTTTTTTATCCTCCAATATTCCTCACGTTAATATTAATTTTATTAATACCATACCTATAAAAGAGATATTCTCTATCTCTAATAAAAAAAAGGGAGTCCATTTTTTAAAATTATGCATAATTATATTCCTATAACCCAAAAATTTAAGAATTTTCGAATTTTTAATAATAGTATAATCATCATAAAAATAATTTTACGAGTTGATATATTATTCCTGGTTCACATGGTTCATTAACGAAAGCTGGAAAAGTTCGACAGCAAACGCCTAAAATTGAGAAAACTGGCGTAAATTCTAAAAAGAAAAATCCTCCAAGAATGAGATTTAGAAAGTTATATATCCAAAGAGTCGAGAAAGGTAAATACGGAGGACAATCAGATAGTCTTGGAGCAAAACGAGCAACATACTCTCGCTAAAAACTCTTTTTTTTTTTAACAATTTTAATGGATAACGCCTATCTTCTTAAGCTGATTAATAAGAATTTGGCTTTGTTTATAGTAGTGGGTAGATTTTTCACTATCTTTTGCTATAATGTCTTGGTAATCGCACATAAGTAGATTCCACCTAATTGCTTTTTTTATTCCATGAATTTGTTTAATATTTTGGCCGATCCTAGTTTCCACAACTTTCAAAAGGTAAAGAGCTTTTTTAGAATCAACTCGATGGTGTATATAGAATTCAGCTAATTCTAAAACGATCTTAATCAAAATATAATCATATTTTTTGTCATTATAATCAAGTCCAACAGTTTCAATTCCCGCTCTCAATAATTTTTGAGTTTGAGACAGATTTCCCTTATTTCTATAATCTATGGCTCTTAAGAGATAGTATTTAAGTTTAACTTTAGGTGAATCATTGCTATAAAGGAGTGCTTCCTTGAAATCACTTTTAGATAGTGCTAAATGAGAATTTTGGAGATTTATCAACCCTCTATAAAGGTAAGCCATTCCTAAGTATTCCTCTTTATTAATTGACACTTTTTCTTTTTCGAGAAAATTAATAATTGTGTCGAAATGTTGCTCTGCCTTAATATATTCATTTATTTTAAAATAATATTTTCCTAGTTTATAATGAACTTGAATAATGAAATCAATAGGGACGTCCCCTGACTTCGCTACTCCTAATGCGGTATTCATATAATTAAGCGCAATATCATTTTGATTTAAATTTTTTGCTATTTTTCTTAATTTTAAAAGAATTGACACCACAATTTTTTTTTGCTTATGCTTATTGAATACCATTAAAGAATTGTTTAAAAGTTGAGTAGCTTGATCAAATCTGTAATTTTGTATTAATTCTTCAGCTTCAGTATAGACATTCATAAATTCTAGAACTTCGAAATTCTTTGGTGGGGTATTTAATAGAGCATTATGGATGTGATATAATTCCCCTTTTGCGATTGAACTTTCATAATGCAGTGCCGTAAAAGGAAAGTTATTCTCTTTTAATTCAAATTCAGAAGTATCTAATTCTCTTTCAGGGTTAATCTGTATATAATCTTGCTGATTTATTTTGTTTAGATTAATTATCTTAAGTAAAGAATTTAATAACATTCTTGAAAATTTTATCCATGTTTCAAGGTGATCCTCCAGCTTGAAATCAATATCCTCAAATAAATTCTTTAAGATATAAGGGCTATAGCAATCAAATGAGGTTCGAATATAAAATTTGTTATATTCTATATCTTTAAAATAACTGAAGAAGCCTTTTTCCAAAATAAAAAATTCATCGAATGTTTCATCATTTGAAAAAAAGAGGGTTTCAGCTGTCCTTAATTTAGGTACTCCCTCCTTTAATTCCCAAGGTAATTTAAATGTTGAATCTAAACCTATATTATTTAATGAGGCAACAACTAAATTAATATCAGATTCATCGAATAATTTGATTGAATTTCTTTTACTCATTAAGGAAATCCGTATTCTATTAATCCAAGTATTTTCATGTTCATGGTTAACAGTTTCAGGTATAATAAGATTTAAGAGTTCGACTAATTTTGTTTCTCTACCCTCTATTGGAAAATTCTGCTCGAGTTTTACTTGTAATGCCAAATTTCGGAGCATTTTCATAAAGATAAGGATATTTCTATTCACAGCGGTATTTAAATTCCAAAATTTAAATGCAATACTCGCTCGAAAAGTGACTATTTCTAAGGGAATATTTAAGCGTACAGGTAATTGAATGGGTATTTTTAATGTAAATATTAAAAGTTTATCGTTTTTTATACTATATCTAAAGTAATTTTCTGTTATTCCCTCAATTGTCCATCCATTTTTTTCAATAACTTCTCTAAGGCTTTCTAATTCATTAGGGGAAAAAAGTGATATCGACATTATTTACCGCATAGCATTAATTACTTACTAAAATATTTATCCTACTACTCTAATAAAAATCCTTCCTAATAATTTTGTGTCTATTAGATAACAATTATAAATACTTGAATTCACATGTAAAATTTGTATAGATATAAAATATTTAATTTGGAGTCAAAATGGATATTTCGAAATTTAATCAAGAACTTGCGTATAAAGTCGCAAAAGCTAACGGGCTAGAAAAGAATAATAGAGTTAAGGAAGCAATTAAAGTCTGGATTGAAATTACTGAAATGGTTATTAAGATGTCAAAATTACCTAAACTTGATTTTTCGTTTCGATCCATGTTAATTGAAAGAACAGAACAAATTATAAAACACATTAAGGATTTGAAAAGGATATCTTCCATTCGTTTGGAAACAGAATGGAAAACATCGCCGACATCACCACCACTTAAGAGAGATGAAGAGAAGAACGAAACAAAGTCATTGCATACAAAAAAGGTTGAATCGAATAAACAAACAATCCCCTCTATACAAGAACAAAAACATCCCAATCTTTCTAAAACTGAAAAAAACAATTTAAAAGTTATAGAAAGTGATGATATTAAGAATCTCCCCAAAGGCTTCCAAGAAATTGAAACTTCTGAGGATTTTACGATTATTACGCCTCATGATAAGGAATATGTGGAAAAAATTCTGAATAAAGATATCGATATGAGTGTTTTTAAGCACCCTGAAAACAAATCTGAAGGAACAAGTGATAGAATTGTTATAGAACAACCAAAAGGTAAAAATAAAATGATCTGTTTTGCTTGTGGGATTGAAGTACCCTCGAATACAAAAATTTGTCCCAATTGTGGTACAGCACTAAATTAAATTATATATTCTATAACCTAAAAAGCAATTTAGAAATTATAATACTTTCCTGCATCATTTAGCGAAAATACTCCAAATCGCTCTTTTCTCTTCCTTTTTAACGCTTCCCACCCCAATCGAGATGATGATAGCGTAATTTGGGTTTTATAGATTTTCATTAATTCATATAATTTGTCTCGGTATTCTACCATAGGGATTTTCACTTGTTTTTCTGTGGGTGCCGTAATGAGGTTATATGACGCATATACATAAAATTCTAAGTGGGTCAGTTTTAATTCTTGAGCTGCGGTTTTAGCCATAATATGAGTCGCTTGATGATCGACATGATTATTATTATCACTTGGAATAACTACTCGATCCGCATCTTTGATTATTTCTTTTGCTAACTTAATCCCTTTTTCAATTTGATTCATGGCACCTTGATCATGAAATTCAAATAAGTGTGTATTGGATTTTTGAAAACCAAATGCCTCTGCTGCTGCTTTAGCTTCTTCTAAACCAATTTTTCCAATTTCTTCCTCACTCAAATTGATGTATTCCTTAGCTTCCTCTTCAAGTAACGCGTTATGCTTCCTTCCCCACGTAATTAATGCACAGTTATCTGTTACATATACAATATGAACATCATGCCCTTCTGCCATCCATTTCATAATACTTCCCCCACAACCATATACTTCATCATCTGGATGAGGGGCAAATACTACTATCTTCATAAATTTTCCTCTCTCAATTTACGTAATTTTTCCCTTGCATTGAGGATTCTTTCATATTTCTCTATTGCTCGATCTCTCCATACGGTATTCCACTTTTTAAACCCTGATTTAACATATTTTTCTCTTTTATAAAAATCCTGACATAACCAGTTAAACAAGACGAAATATCGTTTTGCGCCGCTTATTTTGGTTAACTTCCTTGATCGGATACCGAGATCATATCTTAAATGCTTTAAGAGTCTTCCTTCGACTGCATCTTGTAATTTCCCTTCGATTATAGCTGGTTCATAAATTATACCCTCTTCTTCAAAATAATTACGCACACCATCGAAAATATTGCCACGACAGAGCAAGATTTTATCTTTTTCTTTATTAAAATTTAATTCCTTTAATCCACTCTTTACTAATTTAACCGTTTTTTCATAGGGCATCTTATTTTTCCATTCTTCATTTTTAAATAAATTTACGGAAAGCGTTCGAAATATTATTTTTCCCGTATCTTTTCTGAGAAATCCAATATAGGCATTCCCTACAAGATCTCCCGTTCCAGAATCATCAATTTCAATTGACATTAGGCAGACATATAGTATTTTTAATGATAATTAAAGAAATTAACAAGAAAATATCAACTTTGAGAAAATACAGTTTTAAATTTTAAATTAAATTTATAATATTACTGTGGTTAATGATGTTAATTGATTTAATCTAGACTAACATTGAAATTTATTTAAATAGGAGGATATCCATGAATGTTGAGATTTTGACGATTGGAAATGAAATTTTAATTGGAAAGACGCAAGATACGAATTCAAATTGGATGGCAAAGAGAATAGCAAAATATGGACATCGCTTAAAGCGAATAACGACTATTGGAGACAATCTAAATGAGATATCCGCCACTTTAAGAGAGATATTAACACGTGTACCCGATATTATTATTATTACTGGCGGTCTTGGACCAACCTTTGATGATATGACTTTGCAAGGAATTGCAAAAGGATTGAATAGAAATATTGAGCTAAATCAACATGCATATAATTCTATAAAGAAAGCTTATGAAAGCGCAAATAGAAGAGGGATTTTAAAGCTTGAAGGTATGACGAAAGAGAGAGAAAAAATGGCGCATCTTCCTCAAGGAGCGATTCCTTTACCAAATACGGTTGGGACTGCTCCCGGAGTTAAGTTATCGGAAAAAAGCACCACTATTTTTATATTACCGGGAGTACCCGCTGAGATGAAATCAATGTTTAGAAATGTTATAACGTCTATTTTAAAGGAAAATAAAGGAGAATTTATTGAAAGGGGGTTTATTTTTACAGGTATAGGTGAATCTCAGATTGCTCCTTATATGACTCAACTAGAAAAAGAGTTTCCACAACTTTGGATTAAAACACATCCTAGAATTGGCCTTTCTGTGGAAGTAGAACTCTCAATCACTTGTTTTAATGTAGAAAATGGACTTGAGTTAGTTGAAAATGCAATTAATAAAGCAAAAAAAATCATATTAAATCTTAATGGCAGATTAAAGAAGGGTTAATATTATAGACGCCACCATACGGGTGAATTTCTCCATAAGCCACCACAGCTGTGTTTAAGCTTATTTCATAGACATCTCTAAAATTCTGATACTTCAACATTTTGAACATCTTTTGATACACGAACTATTTCAGGTTTAAATTGATCGATTTCTCCTATGATCCAATTTTTAACACCATTTCGAGAAAGTACATCGGAAAAATCTTCAATTTGAACGGGATCAACAGATATTAACATACCTCCAGCTGTTTCATGGCAAGTACAATCATCAAATGCATAGCCTAAATCTTCAGAGAGCGTTTTCGAAAGTTTGATTGAGGGTGTTTTGGTAATCAAGGCAGATAAATTTGAATGCTGAAGCATTTCTTTAAGATGTCCCGCTAATCCAAACCCAGTAACATCTGACATCGCATGAATAAATGAAAAATCTTCATATGAATGAATAATCTTGACAACTTGCTGATTTGAAGTAGTCATTATCCTTATCGCTAAATCAATAGCCTTATTAAGTTCTTGCTGAGAATATTGTTCTAACATTTCTGGGAAATCTTTTAAAAGTCTATATGCTGCCATGACAGCTTGCAAACCAATAGGCTTCGTCAATATTAGTTTATCTCTTTTTTTTACACCACTTTTAGGGATAATAGCATCTTTATGAACGAATCCAGAAGCCTCACCACCTATAAGAGGCCATCCCGAGTAAATAGTATGACCACCAACAATTTGGGAGTTTACTTTTTTCTCTATAAAGTGTTTAATTCCTTTTAATATCCCTTCGGTAATTTCAATAGGGGTACTTGTTTGAATCGCTAAGAACACAAGCATACCGGAAATCTCTGGTACATTTAAGGCAAAAATGTCATTTGTAACATTACATGCAGCAATTTCTCCCATGATTGAAGGTTCATCGACAAGTGGAGTCATGATATCAATATTCTTAACTAAGACCAAATCACTTTTCGGAATTGGTAATACAGCAGCATCTTCGATATCACCTGATAATCCTGTTTTTATTAATAGATTGCTTAAATCTGTTGGTCCAAGTTTACAACTTCATCCGTGTATTTTAACCTGTGAAGTAAGTCTATATTCACTATTTTTTTCCATTTTCACCTCACTGTTGATATATATAATTTTTTTAGAATGGGATAACAATATCAAATGCTCTATTTAGTTCAACTTTGAGTTTTGCTAATATCGTATTACACTCTTCAAGTGACATATTATTAATTACTTGTTGATCGCGATCATAAGAAATACCCCCCATTATTTTTGACGCCAAAGAACATTCAATACACTCAATTTTGGTATCTTTTAATAATAATGCAATTAATCCTTGGAAATTTTCTCCATAAAAAAGAGACCGAATCTGCTTTTTCAAATGATAAACATAAAGATATTCATAATTAGAGGAACTAAATGAAAATAAAATATACCTTCGAAGATTATGTGTAAAAAGTAAATGAATTGTAAGAAGGTTATTAATTTTTGACATGTTTATTATCAACCTTTTAGATTTTTATATATCGAAATATAATATCTGTTATCTCCAACTTGTTCTCCTTGAAATCTATACGGATTCTTGGCAAATGGTTTTTTAATGTTATCGAATTGCTCTCTAGTTGCATAGAATTTTAATTTATCTCCGTTTGGTAGCTTTTTTAGTAGAATTTTTAGTTTAATCATTAAATTTGTACAAGTAAGATTAGTATAATCCGCTATATCAGTTTTGAGCATTTTTTTTAAAATCTATAATATATAGTTAAAAATGTAATTAAAAAAATATAATTCTTTTATGGTATAAACCTTTTCTAGAATTTTTTAATACAATATTAGTTAATTCTTCATTTCCTATTAGTGACACACTCTTTAAATCATTTGAGGGTAATATATCCCTTATTTTCAAAGAAGGCGCATAAGCATAAAAGTTAAGAAACTCCATATCAACAGATGCTTCCAATATTTCTTGCAAATTAAAAATTTTGTCATTTTCACTAATAGCATGTTCTCCTACCATGCAATAAACACCACTTTCAATGAAAATGACTTGAGTAGGGATATTGTGAGAAGCACTTGCCACTGCAAATGAAACACCACCAAAACTCCATTCAGAACTATAAGGACTATGAGTAATGAAGATAATTAATCCCGGGTTTGAATGATTTTCTTGTGTATCTTGGGTGATTATTGCGGAATTAGATGAGAGAATAGGAAAATTATATTCAAATTGATCGATAATTTTATTGAGATTACCAAAATAATAGGATGGTATTGTATCATCAGACTCATAAAGATCATTGGTAGGTTGAGATCTTATATACCCTCTGGCAGTTCCGCAACGCAAACAAGATAACATTGAGAAATTTAAATTTTTCTGCTTTGCTCGACTCTTGGTCTCAATTAGCATACTTGCAATATTTTCGAATTCAGAAGGATTCTGTCCCTTATGACCTAAATGTACTCCATCAAGATAACCATAATATTCGGGATTTAGTCTATAATTTATTGCCGCATTTATTAATCGCAGAGCATATAAAGATGTTCTTTCCATGTATGGGCCAGAATTTTGTAAAAAGCCAAATTTTAAAGTAAAATTTTTGCTATATATTGTATCTATAAAGTATTCCCAAAAACTTATCCTATTCTGATTATTTTCAGATATCAAAAAAAAATTATTTGGATACGCTTCTTTTAAGAAATCAACCGATACACCGAATAGAACTAGCTCAGAGTGATCAATGTAAATTTTTACATAATGAAAAGTTAAAATTTTAATCCATAATTCATGCATCCTGCCATCTATTAAACTATAAAGACTCTCTCCAGTCAAAAAGATTTTGATTTTATATTTATATTTAGAAGATTTCGATTTAAGATAATGATTACCAATTATATTACAAATCCATTCCAATCTTTCTTTATCAATATTATTACAAAATAGAAAATTTAGATTTCTCATAATGATATTAGTGAAGACTTTTTGATCAGATTCTATTTCATTGTAATTCTTATTTCCCACATTCCTGGTTCCAATTTTTTTGTTACCACATTATGACCTTTTTTTTTCATATCATGAGGAATAGTATCCGTTGCTGCAGGAGGATGATCAGTTATTACTACTAATAGATCACCTGTAGAGAGTTTCTTAATTTCATTTCTAACCGCTAAAAGGCAATAGGGACATACTTTTCCCAAGATATCTAATTGATATTCTGTCATTTTTTTACCTCTTATAATCTTAAGGCAGTATTGCCACTACTAATTCAACTATCCAGGCATGAAAGATAATCGCTCCTACAGCTAAACCTAATACAAAAAACAATGAACGCAAGTTTCCTTCAGATCCCATAATAATTTGTCTTAGGGGGCAACCTCCAAGCAGTACACCAATGAATCCCATACCAAAACCTCCGATAATCGCTAAAATAACGTAAGATGCAACCGTTAATCCGCCAGGGGCGCCAGGGATTGGATTTAAGGGATTTGTTTGCGTCATTGACCAAAAAAAGTTTGGAAAAGCACTTGGTATGATTGCCCAGAAGATAAAATAACCTAAAAATCCTCCAGCAATTAAGGTAAGGTAACCAAAGAATAATCTTGTATGCCGAAACATCATTAAATCTCTCATCCCACCTATTGAACAGAACCCAGATCTTTGTGCCAGGTATCCAATCAATAACCCTAATGCAAGAGTTAAAAGAGGGATTATAGTTATAGCCGCTGAAGCAATTAAGAACCCATCAGCCATTAGTAGACTCCTCTCCTTTTCATAGTAAATAGTAGGATTAAGACGCCTACAGCTACACCCCCCGCAATAGAAAGTATCCCAATTAAAGCAACTAGATCTCCATACGAAAACCTTAATGCTGCTCTATATGGACAAGCACCTAATAATAAGGCAAAATTAAGCACTGCAATTCCTCCTAAAAAGTAGAGCAAATATATAAAGGGCTTTGATTTTTTGATTTTAAATTCCTTATTTTTAGTAGCAGCTATGTATCCTCCGATAATAACCCCTATAATCGTTAGAACAGGAGTTGCTGCTGATATAGGAGCGAGTCCTAATGTTTCACCAGTAAAAGCGTTAAAAAGCGCATTTACTAAGTCTCTTATATGGCAAGCAACGCAAAAACCGTATGCTTCAGGTTCACCAGCGCTAATTATTAAGGCTTGAACAAATGCAGCAAAAAAACCTATAACTAAGCCCAAAAACGCGGGAACCTTAATAATATGGCTAATTTTATGTTTACTTTCCTTAGACATAATAACATCAATTAAGGGGTAAATTATATGATTATGAGAATTATTTTTTATTTATTAATTTTTTCAATGATCTTTATCGAATTTTTCGATAGATAATCAGATTGCCTTATCAATAGCAACTAACTTTTACATAGAAAGGATTAGGGAAGGAGAAGATTTATTTTTTTCGTTATTTTCCGATTAATATTGAACGGATCTTTATAATATAATTTAAGGGTTACCTCATCGACGGTTGGATCCGTTAGTTTTCTTTCAATATCTCGTTTAATCTTAAAGACGTAATTGAATTTAAAAACATTTCCTGATTTTAGCTCATCAAGAAAAAGAAGCATTGGGAAGCTTTCTTTTTTAAGGAATAGCAAATAAGGAGGGACTTTTAATGCTATTTGTAATTCTTTAAACACCAAATTAGTTGGATTGTTTAATTTAAAGTTGAAATATATTTTATTACCAATTGATTTAATGTTTTTGAAAAAAAGTAACTCTTTATCTTCTAGAATATTCTCTTCTTCGGGACTATATAAGTAATCATCAATAATTTTTGCATTTAATTTATTTTTCCGAATGTATTTTAGAATTTCCCCCGTCAACAATTCTAGATCCATTTCGATATATGAAGCTAGATTTTCAAGTTTGATACGGTTCATTATTTCGAGATAATATTTTATTTGTGCTAGTATTAATTTGTCTCTGCTCCTCTTATTAAAACTTTTCAGCTTATTGATTAGCAATTCTTTAGTATCAACAAATTTAGTTAAGTAGGGTCTTACAAAAAGATTAAACACGTTATTATCTTCAGTTATCTTTCCGATAATGTTATCAATCTGGTTTTCACTTTCTTCTATAAAGCTTTGAATCTGTGTGGTATTCATCTCAATCACCTTCTTGACATCGGAAAACTCATCTTTTTTAATTAAGGATTTAATTTTCGAGTCCAAAGTATCAAATTGATTATTAAATTTTTTAAATCCTTCAATTGATTGAGTAATGAGGGTTTGAATATGTCCTTGAAATAATTGAAATCCCATTTCATTTCTAATACCGTTAATTTTATGTTCTTCGACAATTTCTTTACGATTTTGAATCTCGATGAAATAATCGACTACTTTATCCTTTACAACTTTGATTTTTCGATCTAAATCACTAAGATATTCTTGAATTTCGATTTTTGTACTTACCCATTTCCGTAATAAATTTTTATAAATTTCGTTAAATTCAACATTATCAACCAGATCTTCACGAATATCATCATCTAATTTAAATAAATAATTCCTTAGTTGAGTAATTTGAAAAAACTTCTCTTTAAGTGCCTCATCTTGAGTATTACTTAATAATATTTGATCTAAATTATCTGGAAAAGTATATTCTTTGATATCATCAAATTGTGCTTTTAAAATTTTGATTCGATCTTGGAAAAGTTTTATTTTTGACTTAATGTTAATCGTAAATTCCTTTTTTTTCTCTACAAATACCTCAGTAATGAACCCTTTTATGATACTCAATTCATCGATAATATTAACTTTTGTCTCTTCCCAATCTTCAATTAAATTAAAAGCAAGTCTCTTATATTCAAATTTATTAATTTTTTTATTAAACTTTTTAATTTTTTTTAAAAGAGTACGATAAATTTTATCCAATTCGATTTCTGTATCTCGAAATTTAAATTCTTTTATATATGCATTCATTTTTTCACGAAAATTAGCGGGAATCTTTTGAAATTCTCTAATTTTCTTCTGAAATTGCTCTAATTCCTCATTTACTCTTCTTATTGTTTCGTGAATTTCACTAAATAGTTGTTTAATGTTTTTTAGAGTATATAAAATTTCATCCTTAACGTCAGGATCGGTTTCTGCATTTAGCGTTTTCTCTAATTCAATGAAAATCCACACAGCAATTTTTTTACTTTCTAAAATTGCACATATATTACGTAAGAGGAGGATTGTTTTTTCTCTTTCCCTCCAAAACTTTGATTCGAGGGTATAAAGAATTTTTGTAATTTCATTTTCAATCTCTAATTGATATTCCTCATACAATCTTTTAAATACCAATGCAACGGCATCTCTCACATTTTCAGAAGGGTTTTCAAACTCTTCAAAAATGTAATTGAAAACCTCAATGATATTATTTTGACTTAGATGATAAAGGGCGTTTATAATAACATTTCTATAGTCAAAATCACTTGAATATAAAGCATTAATCAAATTGGCCCATATTTGATCAAAATTGTTTTTAGAAATATTCACCAATGCATCAATTACACGCAATTGGATTCTATAATTATCTTCTTTTAGAAGAGCTATTAATTTAGGAATAATAGGTATTATTTCGGAGGATTTTTCCTTGCCTATTTCTCCAAATAACCATATTATCAGTTCTTTTACTCGATGTTCTTCATTATATAAAAGATTTAAAAGAACGTACATTATTTTTTCTTTCGATAGAAAATAAGTACCTATTATCTTTAATAATTCTGCGGCAGATCTAGCAACATCGTCATCATCATCGCGTAAATTTACAATTATGATTGATAAAAGCGGTTCAAAATCGGGAATTTTAGTATAATCTTGATTTAATATCTTTTTAAGAGTTTTTATAACTTGCAATTTGACCTTCCAATCATTATCTAAAAGCTTTGAATTGAACTCGTCAATAATTTTATATAATTCTTCTTTATCAATATGTAATGATAATATGAGATTTCCGATGATTTTTACAGCAAGTCTTTTTACTGCAGGTTCATTATCGTAGAAACGATTTTTAATACTCTCAATAAGATCAATCAATAAGTTGGGACGATATAATGAGATTTGATAAAGAATTTCTAACGATACAAGCCTAATCCAAGAATTAGAATCATTAATTAAATTATTTATTACTTTTACAGCTCTTAAAGATATTGTAGGTGATTTATCGCATATTTTATTTAAAAGATTTAGACTTTTATACACCAATTCTTTATCTGAAGGTTGATTTTTTTCAATAACATAAAATAGTTCATCTGCGGCTTTCTCATAGTTACCGCTTAAAATCAAACCTTCTATTTTTTTAACATCCAAAGCAATAATAGTAAATCCGCTTTATTTTGTTTATTTAACAATTAAATCAAATATTGCAAATATCTCATTTGTCGTAAAACTATAAAAATGTTTTTCAACAAATACATAGAAATTTGATATTTTAAACTTAATGAGAATAAAAGAAATAGCGAATCATGATAATCTTTATTTATAACTAAGAAAAAAGAGAGAGAGTTAATAATATTATTATTTAGAACTTTTCTTATCTATTCATTTAATTCTATTATAGCAGAGCCCGGACTTGCTATTCGTTCTCTATAAGTTAAGATACCTTCATCAACTTGTTTTGTTTTCACCAAATCTTTTTCAATATCTTTTTCAGAAACATAACCGCGTTCACCAGCCTCAAATTGTTTTACGATATTTCCATCTTTATCCTTAATATCAACATTTGTTATAGTTGTTTGAGTCACATCAAAATGAACCCTTTTTCCTTCGATTTTCACGACTTTAGCTTCTGTAATAAGTTTATCACCACATCGTACCATCCCTCTCATAGAAGTTTGGGTTTCAATAAGCTTACCATATTTGCCATGTTCTAAAAAATCCTCAAATAATTTAGTTAAAAATCCATATGAGAAAAGTCCATGAGCAATGATGCCCTTTAAGCCAGCTCTTTCAGCTATTTCGTCATTAGTATGGATGGGATTTGTGTCTCCAGATGCTTTAGCATATTCTCTTAATAATTCTCTAGTAATTCCATCAAATTCATTTCTAATAACCTGACCAAAATTCATTTCATTAATCTTTACCATTTTTTAATAACCTCCAATATTAAATTTAATATCCTCCAGGTCTTACAGCAGCAGTAACTACTGGTTTACAGACCATCTCATCATTTTGATTTTTTACTTCTACATGTAATTCTGCAAATAAAATCATATTATCCACAGCTACCCATACCTTACCCCATTTGGCCGTAATATTTAGTTTATCTCCCGATCTTACATCCTCACATCCATCCCAATTATATAGTTGACCCGCATGCAATAATTTCCCGGGATCTAAAATAAAGGTACGTTCTTTGCCCTCTTGAGTTAATTTCATTCCTAAAAGCAGTTTATAAAGTGCTTTAATGGTAAAATGATTAGCAAAAGCATGGCACGCAATGATTCCATCTTCTTCTGGACCGACATATTTTGGATCAGTAATCCCATAAATTTTCGCAAAATCAACAAGTTTTTTATATCTGATTCCGACATTAACTGATCCCGTTATTTCTTTTCCACTGAGATTTTTTACAAGGAATTCTGCATTTTTCTTTACTTTTTCTGGATCCATATTTGCTTCACATTATTTTTTAATCAATATTTTTTATAATATTAATTAATAATTAATTCGAAATTAATTAAAACTTTCATCCTAATTGATCTTATAAAAAAGAAATTATGGCGTATTTTTCCATTTATGTATTTAAATATAAGAGATTTTTGTAAAGATTTTATCTTTAACTTCAGAAAGAGCAAAATAATTGTAAATTCGTGTATGATCTTGTGCTCCATTTAATATTACGCATGAAATTTTATATTTATCAACAAATTTGATTAAATAATTATCAATTGGTTTAGATTTTTTAAGAGGATCATTATTTGAATCAATTTTAGCTAATTTACCAGAAGCTTTTAATTTAATATAATTAGATGTATTTATCTCTTTAATAACATCCTTGTTTCGATTTATGATACCATCTACTTTTTTAATTAAGTAACATTCACCAATCTGAAGTTTATTAGCAATATAGAGAGAAATTGAATCCGATGTTATATCCCAGCTGTATGGTAATTCATCTAACTCTTTCAAGTATTTGAATGTCAAAAAAAGATATATCATGTTATCATTTTTTTTTAATTCCTCAAAATCATCTGTTAATTTTATATTGGGATATTGCTTTCCAATTATTTTTCCATTATAATCCATCGCATATATCGCCATCCAATGTGCCATGGTATCTCCAATTTTTAATTCCTTATCTAATTCTCTAATAAAATTAGCATAAGAGCCCCCTCCAGGAATTATTATAATTTTTTTAATAATATTTTCTTGAAGTAATTGATATAACTGCGAAATTGTATTATTAAGATTTTGAGAGTTCTCTAATATTTTTCCACCAATTTTAAAAATCGCCTTATCTAAAACCATAATTAAGACTTTTGTAAATAATTATAATATAATGCCCCTGCTACTGCAAAGGCTGATGAGCTAATATTATCAGGAATTTTCGTAATTTGTTCAAAATTTATTATATTCTCATACTTTAAGATGAGTAACGATTTTCTTATTAAAAACTCGGCAGATAAACCGGTTATAATAAATTTAGGATTAAATTCAAATTCAGGATGCCGTGTAATTAAATTATTCATTAGTAATCTAATTTCTGAAGAGATTAATTCAATTTGTTTTTGGTAAATATAATTTGCAATCTCATTTAGTTCTTTCTTAGAAATGAGATCTAAATCTGAGCATATAATTCTTGCTAAGCGCGCATAACAATCTTCTAATGAAATTGACCGATTATCCGCTGTATCATTAATATATTGTTCTTCTGTGATGTTATTCAATATCCGATGGACATCTGAAATCAGAGCAAATTTCTCGAATGATATTCTTAATAACTTCTCTTTATAGGGGACAAAATGAGTAATAGAGGGAATCGTCGCTCTTAAACCGCCTGTATAAATTAATTCATGATTTATCATTCGAGAAGTATCATCTTTTCCTACAGTGATAGGAATTGAATTTTTGATGGGAATGATATCGATAGTGGTTGATCCCGCATCGATTAATATGCAATTTTCTATAAAATTTCCAAGAAACAATGCTGTCGCAACCCAATTAGCTGCTGCAATAGCTAAATAGTCTTTCTTTGCCAAAGAATAGTCAACAAATTGATTACGAGTATTAATAAAAAGTAACTTCTTTTGATCAAATACTTCTTTTAATGACTCTAAAATAATAAATATTCCTTCTCTTTTAGTATAGAACGCATCGGAAAGTTCTGCAGTAATACTAACGGCTATATAATCTATACTTTCTAGTGAAACATCCAATCTATTAATTAAAATTTCTACAGCTCTATTAAACATACCGATAATATCTTTATAAGTTTTCTCCCAGAAAGGAAAATACTCTATATGGGAAACTTGTTGAATGATAGTTGCTGCTTCAAATTGGATTAATGCTGCTTTAGTGTTTGCACCACCAATGTCTAAACCTAAGATAAACATAATTTAAGTCTTTTTCTAATTATTAGCTTTATTAGTCTTGATTATACTTATTATATAAATATGTAATTACCTTATCAATATTTTCTCCAGTTAAGCCGTTTGTTAGGAAGTATTCATTTTCTTTTAATCCTAAGTGTTCTTTAAGATAATCAATTTCTTTAGCACTTGCTAAATCCATTTTATTAATCAATACTAGAATGCTAATTTTACCTTCCTTTGTAAAATTATGTTTTATCTCTTGAAATAATTCAATTTGAGAATTAATGGAATATCCACATGCAGGGGTAGGATCGAAAACAAATAGGATGAGATCTGATATAGTTTTTAGAGCTAAAATTGCTTTTAATTCAATATTATTTCTACTAGGCATAGGTCTATCGAGGATACCAGGTGTATCCATTATTTGAATTTTAATTGTATCAAATCGTCTTTGTATTTCTAGATGACCTAAATTGAGCTCTTTTGTTGTGAAAGGATACTCCTGTACTTCAATCTTTTTATTAGTAGAAACATTTTTTACAATGCTACTCTTTCCAACATTGGGATAGCCCGCAACTACAACACACGGGATAGTGTAGTCAAGAGAAGGTATTTTTCTTAAACCTCCTCTTATTTCATTTAGATATTCTAGATTCGCGTTTTGCTTCCTTAAGATCGAGGAAATTCTCCCAAATGCAGATCGCCGAATTTTATCTGCTTCTTTTGGATTCTCTATTTGACTTAATTTTTTTGAAGACTCTCGTTCGATTTGATTGAAAATGGGAAGGATACCATTGAGTTTACCCAAAGTCAATCGTAATTCATCAATATCTACAATTAAAGATGCTAATTCTTTATAAAATTCAGGTAATTCTCCAATCATAGGAACAGTTTTAATAATTTGAAGAATCCTTTCAATAATTTCTTTGATAGCAACTTTGATTCTTTTGAGTTCTTTCTTTTTTGCTTTGAGTAAAATTGGTGCGTTTTTTGAAACTTGTGCTGAACTTTTCATAGCTCTTTTAAACGCAATATCTAGTAATTCTTGACCATTAGGAACATGGTAAAAATCGGAAAAAGGATTGTTCATATTATTTCAAAATCAATGTGTTGAATAATAAAAAGGAACATTGAATTTTACATTTTCTCTTTTAGCTCAGAAATTTTTTTTTCAAGACTCTTAATTTCTTCAGAAGCATTAAAATTTTCCTTGGGAATTGATTTATACAAATCCAGTACATATTGATATCTCGCAAGAGCACGACTAAAATTTTGTGTCGTTTCTTCTTTTTGTGCCTTTAATTTAGTAAACTCTGCTTTTTCTAATTTAATTTTTATTTCAGGAGGAAGATTTGAATGCATTGCCTCTTGTTTTTCACGATATCTCTCTTTCTCACTAATTGCGGTTGATACTCGCTTTTGGAACTTTTCTTCACTTAATTGCCTTTTTTGTTGTTCTAAATAATATTTTTTCTCATCTTCTTGTTTATATATTTCAATGTTTCTAAGTTCCTGATTTAATGTCTTTACCTGGTTATTCCATCCTAAGCTTGAAAAAATTTTAATTGATTGCAAATAATATTGTTTCGCATCATCATATTTCTTATCCTTTATGCTTCTATTACCTTGATCTAATAAAATGTTAGCTTGTTTAATCAATCCCTCCTCTGCTTCTTTTTGTTGCTTGATTATACGTAACTTTTCTTGTTTTTCTCGGATTTTTAGGATTCGGTTATCTTGAATTCCCTTAAGGAGTTCCTCTTCTTTTTCTTCTTGTAATTGCTGGTTTCTTTCTCTTTCTTGTATTTGTTGAAATAATTTAGGTTTTTTCACTTCACGGATACTTTCTGAGGGAGAAGTTGGTAGGATTTCCTTTATGGGTTCCCCTTTGCTCGGTCTTACATGAGAAGTAAGTTGGTTTTGAATTTTCATTCTTCTCTTTTCAGCTTGAGATAAAGATACAATATCCTTTATGGGAATATCTTGTTTATTTCCTTTTCCACCTCTAGTCCATCTTTGGTGTTCTTTAATCTCGTTTATTTGCCAGAGAATCTGCTTACATTCATAATCATAATTTAACTTTTTAAAAATATTGTATGCTTCATTATACATATCAATGGCGTCATCTAATTCCCCTTTAAGGGCGAGTTTATATGCTTTCTCAAGAGTTTCAGTCCCTTTCGTTTCAAGATTTTCTTTATGATTTATTTCTAGTCGAATTTCCTCTCCTCTTGAAAGTTCGATTTGAATTTGCTCTTCTTTTTTTAGACTTTGTAATCGCACGATTTCCTTAATAATAATCGAGCTCTGTCCTGTTAACCCCGCTTTTTCGTAATTCTCTTTTGCCTGGAATAATAATGCAATTGCATCATCATAATTTTTATTTTGAGCTTCAATTTTAGAGCGTTTTTCATAATTTTCCGCTTCTTTGATTAATATATTTTTCATATCATCCAGAATAAACACCATAAAATTTATTATATAATTATAATGAAACTAAAAAAATATAATAAAATTATTCAATAATTCCTTATTAAATAG
>CAYUTF010000054.1:0-22660 GCA_964447495.1 uncultured archaeon | reverse complement strand
CTTTAGTTGCTTTAACTCCTAAAATACATGTTCCTTTTTGTGTAATAGAGGATTCCTTTGTTATTTCAATTGTGCTATGATGAGTGCAGCTAATATTTTCATGACCATAAGCAAATATTTTTTCTAGTATCATATGGATTACTCATCCCCTTTAAAAAAATTCAATACTGAATCTATCTCCTTAAAAACTGCGAGATTTGATTTATAAAAGGGACTAATGATCGATTTGAGTGAATTTATAACATTATGCTCTGAAAACTTTATTTTTTGTTTATATTGGTCTAAATAGAAATCTGGAATTAAAATAGCACATTTATGATACTTACTAAAATTCTTTTTGAAATATTGTTCGATAATCAATTTATAATTATTATTTAATAGACTATTTGAATTATTAAATTCAATAGATTCATACTGACCCAGTGGAAAGGTATCGATTAATTCAATTGGCACAATTCCATAAATATATGAACTAAAAACTATATGAATCTCTTGTCTATTAATAATTGCATTCCTATCTAATTTGTTTAGCCAATTTATTATTGATGGTGAATTTTTGCCTTTTAAATCAAGTTCAGGTAATATTAAAAGATATAGCACTTCTTTAGGTACACGATAAGTATTAATTAGTTTCTTATGATATCTAAAAATAAGGGGTCTATAAAGACTTTCTTCAGAGGAGTATAATCTACCATGATTTTTATATACCTTTTCATATTTCTCAAAAAAAGATCTGTCATCTTTAATCATTCTTAACGCATTAACTAAATTTGGATGACAACGGACTCTCTGCTCCACTAATTCCCATAAATTTCCCTCCCTAATCGATTGGCGTATAGTTTTTAATTCTGAAAATGATACATACAAATTATGTTTTGCTAATAATTTAATTCTTAAATCTTTATCAAATTCTTTCAAATCGTTTGGCGTATAATTTGAACATATAGGACAATTACATGGAAATTCTTCTAATTCATTGAGATTTTTGGTTCCTGTTGAAAGTGTAAAATACCGATTTTCCTTGGCATATAATATATAAGCAGCAGAATCCATAAGATCACATCCACAAGCAACGGCAAGAGAAAAAAATTGAGGTAAACCTAAACCAAACATGTGGATTGGCTTATTTGGAGTGATATTTTTTTTAACAGTTAATAACATTTTAACTGGTAGTTCGAATCTATAATCTAAAAACATTTTTACAAGCCCACCTAAAGCATATATAGCAAAATCTAATTTGCTCATCTCAATTGCGCTTTTACTTAATAAGTCCGTATAAATACCGCCATGAATTGGACCAATCCAATTCGCTTTTTCACTTTTCCTTCTTACTATGTTTTCTTTAGCTCTTTTAATTGTTAGATTGACTTTTTCTTTTGCAGTATAATAATCATCATTTATTTGTACAGGAAGATCTAATATAACTGGAAAATCAGATTCTATATCTTCTTGGAATTTTTCAATTGTTTCAGAATCTATACTAAATTGTTGATTATCATAGAAATATTGTTGAAATGCTCCGCTATCAGTAGCAACAATTCCATTAAAATTAAGATGATTATGAATTCCTTCTTTTCGGACCTTTTCTCTTAGATTTTCATTTTGATAAAGAATAAAAGAATTAGTGAAAATACATTGTGCACCTATTTTTTCTAATTCTAATATAGAAACAGAATTATTGAACGGATGAACTACGGGAAATAAATTTGGAGTTGTCATTTCTCTATTATTTACCCTAATTTTTCCTAAACGACCTAACCCATCCACATCAATTATTTCAAATTTCATTAAATTATCTCATTTAAATAGATTATTCAAAAAATTCATTTAATCGATCTTGATTTGATAATTTTTCAAGCCAGTCAATTTTACCTACATAAAAATAACTCATATTCTCATTCTCGTTAATTATATTAAGGATTATTTTACTAATATCATCTATATCGGAATCGGTTGTATCTATTTCATATAAAGGCAATTGTAATTTCTTTTCAATAAAATAGCTAACACAAGTACCTAAAATTTCAGATTGAACATTTTCAATTATTTTTTCTTTTTTATAACCTCTCGTATATAATCGGTTAAATAACTCATCTGGATGACATCTCAGTATAATTACATAATTAATATAGTCTTCTGGAATTATTTCAGAAAAGTGGCCCTCAATGATAAGATATTCAATTGAACTACTTTTGTATTTATTTATAATTGAATCTAAATTTTCGAGTAATTTTATTTCATCAATTACAGAAGTCTCTCTTTCAATATCATACTCTAATATATAATTTTCTTCAATAATTAATTTGTTAAGTGAAACTATACTCGCATTAATGAATTTGCATAAATGATTTGAAATAGTTGTTTTTCCAGTTCCTGGCGTTCCAGAAATTATTATAAATTTCATTTACAACAACATTTTAAAGTTTTATTGTCTCAAATAATAATCATGAAAGGAGAAAATGAGATTTAATCATTTGCTTTAATATTTTAAAATGCTTATTAACTTTTATAAGCTCTTCAATTTTTTTTATAATGGGAAAGGGGGGCTTCGAACCCCCGACCTCACGGTTATCAGCCGTGCGCTATACCAGGCTAAGCCACTGAAGAGAAATTTCGAAAGAAAACATCCTCTCTCCCAAGCCACTTTCCCATACAAAGAATAGAAGATTTTAGTATATATAAGTTTTAATTTTTAGCTTTTGAAATAATTATTATTAAATATTGTTTTATTAATTAATTTTTATAGTGAATAGCTAAAAAATTTTTTGAAAATCTAATAGACATTACATTTATAAGAACTCATCTAATGAACCCTTTAATCAATATGATTTTTTTTCACCAAAAGGATCAAATCTCAAATATGGGTCATATTTTATTCGAACATCATTAAAGCCAAATAAATCTTTAACTTGCTTATTAAATTGCTTTGCAATTTCTTTAAATACCTCTTTTTGGTTATGTAATAATTTTTTTTGATTGAAACCATCCTTTTCTTTTAATCTTATTAAAATTACTTTTTTTCTATATGAGATATCATTTTTAACGGAATCTCTTGCTTTTATAGAAGCAAACTCCCCCATATCATCACAAAAAGGATTTTGACTTATATCTTCTTCATCATGATAAATTCCATCATATTCTCCAGCGACAACAAATGTATAAGTGACTCCATTATTCCCAGTCAAATAAATATTAGCACAAAAATGATCGTATCGCAATTGTCCAGCAAATACACGAATAATGTATTTGTTGTCTTCAATTTCTATTGTTTTGACAGTCACTTTGTCTCTTTCAATTCCACAAGCCTTATTAAGTGAGACTTGAATTTCAAAATTTTTCTTAAAAAGCTGTTCTAGATAAAATCTTAATAAAATTTCGCAGAAATACTCATTGCAGTATGGACACCAATGATAATCATAAATTAATTTTCTTACTTGGATCGTAAATGCATGCCCTTTTCTGCATGATATTTTAATATACCTCTCTGTAGGGTAATCGAGCATAGAGTCAAATTTTTTTTAGGAGTCAGCAAAATCGCTTTTCCACGACTTCGTTGATGAATAAAGTCTTTAATATCCTCGTATTCAATCTTTCTTCGTTTAGCACAATTTTTACCCCAAATTGCATCATAAATTGCATTTGCTTTATCAAGACTAAATAATTTAGTTTGAACGAGATAATCTATTAACCATAGTTTAAATATATTTTTGCTTATTATTCTTCGCAATTCACCGTTTAATAAGGCATTCCTCGTTGGAATCAAAGAAGTTCTCTCAGGAAACAGCCTAATATATTTTTGAATAATTTCATAAAATTTAATTTTCTCTCTTTGTCTGGCAGATTTCTCTTGCCAAAATAATTTCATAATATCATTTACTGCTTTTTTCCCATACAATAATTCCAACCAAGTCGAAATATACATTCTAAGTGTTGGCCTTGAAATATTTAGACGCTCTGAAATAGAACGTAAGGATCCAAATTTCTTATCATTTATGATGTCTTTATAACAATTTATCGGATCATTCCCCAATAAATCCATTACATAATTTCTGATGAATTGTTTTTTTATTTCACTGAGATTTGGACCACTATGGTTATCTTGGAACATCTCTTCTTGCCTTATGTCTTTATACTTTTCCAATATATGATTTATAAATTTCTCTTTTAAATGAGGAGTGTCCCAAGGATTAGCAGATTGGAATCACAATTGATTGGAAACTATAAATTCTTAAGAGTGGAAAAAAAATGCTAGAAATTCATCTAAAAGCTCCCCATATTGTTTTTAAAATATTGAATCCAGGTTATAACAATTTCATAAGGCGCTCATGAATTAACGAAAATATGGTTAAAAAATTTTTGTCTTCTTTAGCCTTAAGTATTAATATTTTAAAGGCTATAATTTTTATAAAAATAATTTAAAGATAATTTCTATGCCAAATATATTAAATTACTCGATAGTAGGTCTGGAGGATTTTAATATTAGTTTTGAAAAGTATTGTTCCCCTTGTGAGATTCAAAAATATTGTAAGTACGGTAAAAATGAACCTTTTACGGTTCTAATTAATTGTAGCGATTTAAATAGAGCTAAAGAAAAAATTAAATTTGAACAACTTCAGAAACTCCAAAAGAAGGAAGATGTAAGTGTAACCTACGAGGAGTTAGTGAAAAAAGTAAAAATCAATCTACAAAATATTTTCAGTCAACTTTGGCAAGAGAAGATAAAAGCTCAAAAGAATGAAATTCGATGCTTAGATACGCATAAAATAGATGCTATGTTAGTAGCTCAACAAGGGCAAGATTGGTGGCAAGATTTTAACAGCACAATGAAAGCAATTAATAATGAATGTGAAAAAATAGTATAATTGGTTTTTTATAATTTGGTTTTAAATTATAAGGATGAAAAAATCAATAAAATAAAAAAAGAAAAAATATTAGTTTTATTGCCATCTTTTTTATTATTGTAAATCATCATTTAAATTTATGGCATAACACTTCCAGGAGGGCCCCAGCCCCCTAATCCTGAAGATGTTATGAATAATCCAAATGAGATTACGCTTAGTGCGGATAGCAATATTAAAAGCGTTTTGAATTTATTCATTTTATTCACTCTGATGAATTTTGAATTGATAATATATTCTTAACCGCTTTTTTATCCAACGGTTAACAATATTTTACTTATAGACTATTTAAACATCAATTTTTTTTTATGCAATTTAAACAAATAGAAAAGATGTAGTAAAAAATAAAAACAAAAATTATTCGTATTCTATAAAAAACGCTCCAAAATGTAATATCTATTATTAAAAGGTGAGATAATTTGGAAGAAGGATAATACAATTAAATTTATTGAGATATACTACAATAAAATTAATCAATCTCTTTAATTCACGTTTAGCTTCATTATTTAAACTTGAATTATAGTCTACAAACGGTTTTGGTCCAATTGCTACAAGAGTTCCCGATAAATCCTTTTCTCTCTTTATTAAAAACCAAAAAGGGTTTTCCTTCTCATTATCTTTGACCAGTAAAAGCATCCAAGGATTCATTGTCCAGTCTTCATTCTCTGGGTTAATGACTTTTGCAATGCCTTTTTCAATAATATATTTTTTAGTCATTTTGATTGCTTTCGACAATTTTTCAAAGTAACTTCTTTTAATCTTTAGATATCCATTGAAAAAGGTAAAAACATCAAATAACTTCAAATCTTTGGTATTAAGTTCAGGGTAATTAAGAGAAATATTCCAAGTTTTCATTTTTCATAAATAGTTCTTTTATTTTAAACAAATTTCTACAATTTTTATATCTTCAAATATATTTTTAATTTTATCTAAAGCGCTTTTTAAATCTTTATATTTTAAATCATCTAAACTTAAGTCTAAATAACATTCATAATATCGTTTATGATCTATCGAAGTAAGCCCTGAAGTATGAATAATTTTGAAATTTTGTAATTTTTTAATAATCTCTTCGATTTCTTTATTTTGAATATTAAACCCTGTAAAAATAACTTTCAAAACTGTTTCTCTACTTAGAGGATAAATAGTTAATTTCGCAAAATTTTTTGTAAATAGTTGAATAATAAGGATATATGGATAATTTTGAAATATTTTAACATCAGATAACGAAAGATTTGGAAAAATTATTGTAGACCCTACATTCTTTTTTATTATCGCATCTGTAAGAATTTCTCTGCTCATTTTAACTCTTTCAAATTTTTATATTACAAATTGTCTTATTTTATTAATAGTTCCTGCTGTTTTAATTGGAGATAAAATAACTCTTTTTTCAAATATTTCACTAATCATTGTTAATGCAGATATAACTATCTCTTTAGTTTTGTGAGAACATCGAATTATTCCATATCCTTCTGAAATATTAAACTCAACTAACCACAAACCAATTTTATTAGCCTCCTTCATCCCAAAATATTTCCATATTGAATGCCATATTGAATTTAATAATATTTTCTTGTTTAGAAATTCATTTTCATCAATTAAAATTTTAAATAAAATATATCTTTGCCTTTCATCTTTCATTAATGCATTATTCACCTCTAATTAAGCGAACTCCTGATTGAAAATGATTTTTCTCGGAACGTATTTTCACTTGATTTAATAATAATTCAACATTTTTTGAAAATCCCTCTTTTGCCTTTCTTAAAGGCATCCCAAGTAATGTATGACAAATACTACTCAAGTTTCTAGGGTGCCTTAAATCATAGGGATTTCCAAAATTTCCGCTGATAATATAATTTGGTTTAATCTTCATTATTAACTGTATAAAGCGATATAATAAGCGAAAATTTTTTGATTGATATGTTCTATTATTCACCATAATAGGCGCTACTGAGAATTCAATAAAACTTCCACTCTGTTTAATAAGAGAAATAACTCCGGGTGATATTGTTTTCATAATATCGGGATTAGAATAAGATAACACATCTATTCTAGAGTCTTTAGCAGCTTGAATCTGAATATCTTTAACGGGAGTTTCAATAGAAAGTATAAAAGGAAAATTATTATAAATTTTCAAATCTTTTTTAAATTGGTTCATATTTACTGGCTTTAGATTGAATCTAAAATTCAGATTCAATTTTGTAAGCATTCGAATTTTATCAATCAAATCGGGCTCTAAATTTTTGGGACTTTTATTAAGTTCGACAATTAGATTTTTCATTCCAAGGATTTCACATAACTTAAAATATTTTTCCATACTACTGAAATTTTCTAATTCTAAACTCAATCGGGGTTCATAATATGGCAATTATGGTTAAACCTCTAGATAGAATACTGCAAAATTAATTCTTTCTTTAAGAAATCTAAGTAATTGAATAATAAAAAATTTTTATTATAAATAAACATTTTATTTGATAAAGTTTCTAAAAATTTAAGTGCTATTCATGTCTAATAAAAGGAGTCTTCTAAATATACAAAATAAGATTGAAAATGGCACAGTAAATATTCTAACTGTTCAAGAGTTTATTGATCACATTGCTGATGGTGAAAAAGTTGAATTTGAAGATGTAGATATCATTACTACTGCTACTAAAGCCTTAATGAGTGGAATTATGGGGATTTTTTCTATAAGACTCTCACCACCTAAAACTCTACGAAAATTCACTGAAATTACTCTAAATGGGATAAATGCATTTTCAGGTCCTTGTCCGAATGAATATTTGGGAATTGCTGACCTTATTGTGTACGGAACAACACAAAGTCAAACAAAAAAGAGTTACTGTGGAGGGTTATTATTTAGAGATTTAGTAGAACGTAAAAAAGTAGAGATAATCGCAAAAAGTAGTGAAGGCACTATTATCGATAAAGAAATTACTCTTGACCAAATGCAGTTTGCAAAAATGATGGGTACAAGACAAGCAATTAAAAATTATAATGCTATGATTAATTGTGAGGACGTCAAAGTGAATACAATATTTTCTAGTCTTCCATTTGGAGCAAATAAGACAGAAATTACTTTTTCAGGATGTGGTGCCCTTAATCCTTTTCAAAATGATCCTGATTTTAATACTTTAGGTGTAGGCTCGCCAATTTTAGTTAATGGGAGTATAGGATATTTAATGGGACCAGGTACTAGGAATTATATCGAAAAACCTAATATGATGACGATAGCACGAATGGATAGAATGAAACCAGAATATATGGGTGCTTTTAGGACATCTTATGGTCTAGAACCAATCTGTAGTATAGCGGTCCCCATTCCAATATTAAATGAAAAAATATTTAAAAATATCGTAAAATCAGATAAAACTGTCCCATTACAGATTCTAAGTTTAGTTGGAAGAGAGAAAGTTGGTGAGATAACATATGGAGATGTATGGGAAAAAAATTTTCTTATGAAATTTAATCCGAATGCTTGCAAAAATTGTAATGAGTGTCATGTTATTGATATTTGCCCTACCAACGCTTTCAAAATTAGAGATAATCGAGTTGTTGCAATTGATCGTACTCGTTGTTTCAATTGTGGAACATGTGTTAAAATTTGTCCAGACGCATTCAATTTAGATCTAAAAACAATCAATTTTGAAGGAAAAGAAATTCCCATCGTTTTAAGGCAATCTGATAGGCATGGTGCAATAAAGTTAGCTGAAGAATTAAAATCAATGATTCTTAAAGGAATATTTCCAATAAAACAACCAACAGGAAAATTAGATTTCGCTGAAACCATAAAATAAGAGTATTAGTTTATAATAACATTAATTAACTTACACATTTACCGTTTTTTACTCACTAAATCAATTTATTTATTGATTGATTATTTTTCATATTGACAAGATTTATCTTTTATTCTTAATAACCCCACTTTATGTCTAAGCAAGATATTGATGGTGGAGATTTACTTATCAAATGCCTTCTAAAAGAGGGCATTACAAAAATCTTTGGTATTATTGGTGGTGAATTGGTAAGAATTTATGATGCCATTGTAAGATGGGGCAGAGAAGCAGGAATTGACACTGTAATGGTAAGACATGAACAAGCAGGCGGTCATATGGCTGATGTGTGGGCTAGGGCAACAGGAAAAATTGGGGTATGTCTTGGAACAGCTGGACCTGGAGTATCACATTTAGTGCCCGCAGTCGCAGCTGCAAATGCTGATTCTATTCCAGTTCTTGTTATTGGAGCTCAGATTGCTCGAATGTTCGATGATACGGGGATTTTACAAGGTGGTTTGGATCAGATGAGTTTAATGAAACCTATAACTAAATTACAAATTTCTGTTGAGGATCCATATGAAATACCACAAGCAGTTCAAAAATGCATCAAAGCAGCTATGACGGGAAGGAGAGGACCAGTATATCTAGAGTTAAGAGAAACTGCTTTAGTAAGGAAAGCTAATGAGGAAGATATAAATAAAATAATTGATCCTGAAAGATATAGATCCTTTTATAGACCAAGTGCCAATCCAGACGTTATAAACGCATCTATAAATATTTTAAAAGAAGCAAAAAGACCTTTAATAATTGCAGGAGGCGGTACAATAGCTTCAGAAGCCTCTGTAGATTTAATTAAATTATCTGAAACATATCAAATTCCAGCTTTAACAACTTTAATGGGGCTTGGCTCAATTAGTATTAATCAAAAAACATATGCAGGATCATATCCAATAGCAAGTACGTTTCGAAGAGCTGCTTCAGAAGCAGACGTAATTTTATCTTTAGGATGCAAATGGGATTATACTACTTTTTATGGCACAGCACCTATTTGGAATCAAAAGCAAAAAATCATTCAAGTGGATATAGATCCAAATGAAATTGGAAAAAATAGACCAATTGAGGTTGGAATAGTCGCAGATGTGAAAGCTGTACTGGATCAATTATTGAAAGCTTTAGAAGAGAAATTACCAAAAGAAAAAGTATCGGAATGGAGCCAGTGGAATGACTATTTACAAGATGCTCGCAAGAATGATAATACCATACTAGAAAAAATAATTGAATCAAATAAAGAACCAATGAAACCTCAAAGATTTGTAGCTGAAGTACTTCAAACTATACCTCCTGATACTTTATTAGTGGTCGACGGTGGAGATATTGCACTCTTCACGTATGGGCTTATCTCAAATTTTCAACGCTTCCCAAGAAGCACTTTTACTTCACTAGGGATGGGACATTTAGGTGTAGGAGTATGTTATGCAATTGGATCGAAACTTGCCAAACCTGATAAACCTGTAGTATGTATAAATGGAGATGGAAGTTTTCTCTTTAATGTACAAGAGTTAGAAACAGCTGTAAGGTTAAACTTACCAATAATAATAATAATCGCTAATAACTGTGCATGGGGAATGTTAAAGACTAATCAAAAAAATGCCATGCAGAAACGATATTGTGATGTAGATTTGCCTAAAATAAATTATGCTGAAATAGCAAAAAGTTTTGGGTGTTACGCAGAAAAAGTAGATAAGCCAGAGCAGATAGCTGCAGCAATAAAACGAGCTATGACCTCGAAGAAACCTAGTGTTATAGATGTAGATGTTGCGTTTGAATCCCCTACAGCAGGAAAATTTTTAGCAACTTATAAGAAAAGTAAAGGTTTATTTGGAAAATAATTTCTATAATTTTTTATAAATACAAATAAAAAGTGAGACAAAATGAGTGATAATAAATTTTTAGAAGGTAAGGTAGTTCTAGTTACTGGTGCGGGGAGTGGTTTTGGACGTGAAATGGCAAAATCATTTGCAAATAAAGGTGCAAACTTAGTTATCAACGATATTAACTTGGAGAGCCTTGAAGAAACTCGAGAGATTATCCTTAGATCTGTAAAATGTGATATCATTATTGCAAAAGCGGATATATCTAATTTTGAAGAAGTAAAAGAAATCAGCAAACAAGTTTTTAGTCAATTTGATAATGTGTTTATCTTGGTAAATAATGCAGGAGTACGAGGAATTGGAAAAAAGGCGAGTAGCTTTTCACTGAAATCAAAGGAAGAAGAATATGATAGAATTATGAATGTCAACTTAAAAGGAGCATGGAATATGATCAAAGTGTTCCATAAAAAGATGAAAAACCAAACATTTCAACCAATTGCTGGAAAAATCATTAACATCACATCCTGCGCTGGCACAGATTGTGGAGCAAATCCTTATATTGGTATCTATAGTGTAAGCAAGGCGGGACTTATTATGTTTACTAAACTATGGGCTCTTGAACTAGGTGCTAATAACATTACTGTAAATGCGATTTGTCCAGGTATATTTTTTACTCCTATATATGAAAGTCGAGAATTTATTAAGGAATGGATGAAATTAAGAAAGGTCTCTCTTCCAATAAATAGAGTTGGTGAAACGATTGATGTCGCTAACGTCGCTCTATTTTTAGCTTCTCCGTCTGCAGATTATATTACAGGCCAAAATATAATTTTAGATGGAGGAATGACTTGCAGCATTAATAAATTATAATCGTTTTATTTTTTTAAGAATATTTTACCATTTTTAAATATTAAAACCAATCTTCATCTGTGTTCTTGTGTTTTGGACAATCTTGAACCTAATTTTGGATTTAATCTAAAAGGTTTTATTTCTAGATTTAAAATTAGAAATTTGATAAAATATGAAATATAAGTAGAGAGATGAATTTATTTACCTCTTCCTTGATTTGCTCTAATGCTTGGGCGAGTTCTCTCAGAGCCCCATCCTTTCTTATTTAGACCTCGAGCATGTTTTCCAGCTGAGGTTAAACCACGGTTAACTCTCCTTTTTTGATGAGCTTCACAAATCCAATTAATTTTTGGATCGCTTTTTATAACGGGATGATGAGGATCGACTAAAATAACTTCATAATACCAATTTTTTCCATCAGAGTAGACTTTATAACTATTAAGTACCTCCATGTTTGGGTATTTTCTCTGAGCTCGTTCTTCAGCAATCCAACGTAAATTTTTACCCGGAGTATACTTGGAGACACCTAGCGCACGAGGTTTTCTACCCCTTTTTGGTCTTACTTTATGCATGCCCCCTTTTCTGACTCTCGCTCTTACTGTAACAAATCCTTGCTTAGCTTTGTATCCTAAATTTCTAGCGCGAGGGATATTAGTAGGGTTTTCAATTCTCTGAATTGTTTTTCCTTTACGGTATTCTATCCCTCTTTTCCATTGCGTTGATTGATATTCTTTTTCGTGTTTTTCAAAAGTTTCCTTTACATAAGCATATCCAGACTTCATAATATACACAAACGAATTTATATAGATGTTTAAAATAATGAAAAATTAATTAATTTTATTGTTTTTTGTCTACTCTAAATTAACTTTCATTCTTTTCATTATGAATCTTTCCTTGATAAATTTTAATCCATAATTATTTATTTTTAAGCAAATTATGTTAAACAATCTTTAGTGAGTACTTTTAAAAGAAATGTTCATCAATAATGGAAAGAGAAGAAGATCTTAAAGATAGAAAAAAGGTTATTAAAAAATCAGAAATAAACAGAGAAGATGGCTTAAAAATTCTTTATGATAAAGAAGAATTAAAAAAATATTTTCCAAATTTAACATCAGAAATTATACAAGGGAAAAAAAAAATCCCTATAAATGCTGTACGGGTAAAAAAAGATAGTATAGAAAAAGAAAAAACCGATCCTTTTAAAGATTATAAAGAAGATCTAAAAAATCCTGGAGTTTTTGACTTCATTCGGCGATGCAGTACTTTAAACGATGCTTTAGATATCTTAGATTATTTATTAAAACGAAATGAAATCTCAAAAGATTTATATACTATGCTAAAATCAATTATTTCTCAGGATGGAGGTTTAAGTAACCTAGTCAACAAAATTGGGGGCTATAAAGAACCAGGGTATTATCAAAAAAAATATTACAAAAAATATTTAACTAAAAATGACTTAGATAATAATAATTTAGATTGATGATGAACTTATGACAAAAGATTAGAGCTATTGCTCGTAGCAATGACGTTGTCGCCCCAATCTGAAATTTAAATTACTTCTTTGAACTTGAATTCATTTTTTTTTTTAATTTTAACCCTTTTTCAGTTAAATAATACTTTTCATTATCCATATTGGCAAGGTTTAGCTCAAGTAAAACAGGTATTCTACCTTTTACACAAATTAAGGGTAACCCTGAAAAAATTTTAATTGTTTCAAAATCACTGGCGCCCTCCCCTATTGCGAATAGAATATCAATTCCCATATTACCTAAAAGATACTTTAAATCTTCTAAAGATTCGTCATCTTCCACCATATTAAATCTTTGTTTAATTCTTCAAAGAATATAAAGTAACTTCTTTATTATTGTCTGATTTAAAAATCATAAATCCAAATTATTTAAAATAAAATCGTATTTGTAAATAAACCTTCTTAATCAAAATAAGTCTTTAGGATTGAAAAAATTGCAGAGTAAATCACTTTTCTCTTAATTAAGAAATAAATTTAACCTTCTTTAGGTAATAATTTTCTCAGATATTCCGGAAAAGAAGTAGTTATTTGTATATTTGTTTTTAACACAATATATCTTTTATTTTTAAACTTTAACTCCTCGATAATATCATGCTTTTTAAGAAAATTTAAAGATGTATTTAAATATTCCAATGTTCTTTTTGATACTAATTTCGGTAAATTATCTTTTGAAATTAAACCATTCCTAAGCTCTGAAAGTACATTATATTTCTTAGGATCGGATACAATTTGAAATAAAGTATAGGTATCGTCTTCTAATTCTTCCTTAGTGTTATTTTCATAAATACTAAAATAATCTTGAACTTTAGGAAGTAACAGATCAATTAATTCCCTCTCTACTTGTTCTGGTGATTCTTCTATGTATTCAATGACACTGTCCGGTGGTATTCTCTCAGCGTTTACTTCTTTTAACAATAGCACGTATTTTTCTACAATTCCTATTTGATTAATAAAAATAAATTGTTTTTCTACTAGAGTATCAATAAGTTCTTTAAAACTTAGTTCAGGGAAATGATCATCAAACCATTCTCTCAAGCCTTCTAATGTAACTGGTCCTTTTGATAACTTTCTAAGGGTAGAAAATACATGTTTCTTATTTAGCATGGTTGCAATTTTTTCTTCTTCACTTCTTTCACGAGTCTCTTCTAAAACAGCCCAATATAATTCTTTTACCCATAACTTAATTAGAGAATTATTACTTATAATAAGATCTTTATCCTTCTCATCAAAATTATTAATATCATTAATATAAAACGCAGTGAATATATTTTCATTAGTTAATAGTTTTTCAGAAAATTCAGAACATAACGTAAATACATTTGCTTCCAAATCAGGAGAAATTTGTCTTTCAAAGACTATTGAAACCATTAGCATTTCCTTATTTCCACGAGCCCAATCGGATCGGATTTCAAAATAATAATTCATTGATTTTCTATTTTCAAAAGAATGAGTAAAGAACCCTTCACTAACAGTCTGATCCATTATATTTGCTATTCTTAAAGATAATTGTTCATCTAATAAATTTTCAGGATAAGCATAAAAAACTATTGGTCCAATTTTTCTATGAAAATATGATAATGCAGTAATGGTTTTCAATAACTAAATCCCCACAAATATTTTAAAGTTTCATAACCTGAATTAAATATTTATAGTCTAAAGCATATTAAATTAATATTTAAAGATTATATATATTTAAAGATAAATAAATTTAACTTAACTAAATACCTATAGGCTCTAGTAGAGATTTTATGAATTGATTATTCAATAGGTATTTTAAAATTAATTAATTAAAGTTTCCGGTCTTAAAGTGTATGTGTCCAATAAAACTTATAGGTTTTGATTTAGATGACTGCCTTTTTGATTCTACAGGACTTTCAGAAAGAGCAAGGATTAAGGGAATAGATGCAATGATTGAATTAGGCTTAAAATTAGATAGAGAAAAAGCAATTTTATTATTACAAGAAATTGTAAAAGAATACGGCTCTAATTCATCAAAACATTATGATTATTTCATTAGGAGATTGAATGTAATAGAAAAATTTTCCATTTCTTTTAATGAACAATATAAATATATTGCTGCCGCTGTTATGGCATATCATCAAGAAAAAATAGATTCAATTAAATTATATGATGATGTAAAACCATGTCTTAAAAAGTTAAGACTTATGGGAATAAAATCTGCGATAATTAGTGATGGAATTCCAATAAAGCAATATGAAAAAATCTTAAGACTTGGGATTGATAAATTAATAGATTTAGTCGTAATAACTGATGAGATTGGAATAAGGAAACCTAATCCTACTCTTTTTGATTACTTTTTAAAGAAATTTGGAGTTAAGGGATATGAAACTATATATGTTGGAGATAATATTGAGAAAGATATCATTCCCGCGAAGATGAATAGGATACATAGTGTATATATTCATAGGGGTGGAAAATATGATTTCCCAATACCTAAACTAAATTTACCTGAAAATAATATTCCTGATTATGAAATATCTCAATTATATGAGCTTTTTGATATTATTACTAATCTAAATAAGATAAACACCTCCAGAGAATTAAAATGATAAATGTTGCATGTATTCAGCCAGAAATTCTTCAAAATAAAGAGAAATGTTATCTGGAGATAGAGACCATATTAAGTGATTTACTAAAAGAGCATAGTAAATATGAAATTGTATGTTTACCAGAAAGATGGGTACCCTATGCGAGAGAAAAAGCAGCTAATTTTCAAAAGGAAAGAGGCCAAGATTATCAATATATAAAAAAGTTAGCTGAGGAATATAATATTAATATCATTTCAGGAGGTATATGGGAGAAACGAACAGAGAATAAAAAACCATATATTACATGCTATTTCTTTAATGCCAATGGGGAAGAAATTGGACGCCAAGATAAAATTCATCTTTATTCTTATGAAAGAAAAGAGTTTGAACCTTCATTAAAGTTAAATATATTTAAGTTAAAAACTTTTAATTTTGCGATTTTAATTTGTTTTGATATGGCGTTTTTTGAAACACCCCGATTAGCTTCAGAAAGTGGAGCAGAAATTTTATTTTCTCCAACTCAAATAAGAGATGAAGGGCTTTATAATTGGGATATTTATTTAAAAGCTCGTACGTTAGAAAATCGGATTCCAGTAGTTGCTTGTAATACATATGGTAAAATTTTTAATAGAACCTTTTCAGGTAATAGTAAAATTCTCTCTTTCATTACTGGACATTATTCTCCTTCACTTTTGAATATAATTGAAGGCGCTAATAATTCAAAGGGATATGTTTATAATGAGATTGATATTGATTTTGCTAATAAGTTAAGAAAGCAAAGATTAAGTGAAAAAGTAGAAAAGAGTGAAATTGAAATACACTATATCTCCACCTAAATCTTAAACAATCTCAATTGACTACTAAATTTGCATTATAGAATTTTAAATTTACTTTCAATCACCCCCCACTCTCTGGGGGAGTTTAAATAGTTAATATTTAAAGTATTTTTAAAAATATAAATATTAAATATAATGATTGTTAAGTCCGAATATTTTAATGATTATATCGGTCCAAGAGCCTTATTTGATCAGAATTATATCCCTCCAAAAATATTACACCGAATAAAAGAAGAGAACAATTTAAATTCCCTTTTAAATGATTCATTCTCAGATAATTTCTCTTGCAGTGTTCTTTATCAAGGATTAAAAGGAATCGGTAAAAAAGTAATAATTAACAAAGTCATAAAGGATTTAGCTTTTCAAAATCAAAAAAATACATTTATCTCTGAAATTAGCGTAGATTGTAAAGATAAAGATCTGCAAGAAATAATGTTTAGTTTATTAGCAGAAGTTTCTCTCATAGGTAATTATGAGATAAAAATAACATCAATTTTAAATTCAAGTATATCCGATTTATGGAATACTTTCAAATTAGTTACAAGCAAATTAACGAACCCACTTATTTTAGTTTTTAATAACATTGAAGATTTAAAACCTGTACTTTTTAAAAAATTCTTAAAATATAGTAAAGAAACAAACACAACTCTCATCTCAACAGTAAATAGAGTCAATCGTAGTAATACCTTTGATATATTAAATGAGTTTGATTACAAAAAAAAATTAGAATTCTATTCATATTCGGAATTATTTGACATTCTAAAGCAAAGAGTTATGTTGACTTTTTTACACGAAATAGACACTGAATTGATCGAATTTATTACAGATTTAATATTTGAACATTATGTACCTGTTCCTGGGAAAGGAATTGAAATCTTCAAAGAGCTATATCCCCTCCTTAAAAATCCAAAATCTATTCACTTTCTAGATCTAGTAGATCTTATCCAAAATCAATTTGATACAATTCAGGTTACAGATGAATTTTCATTACTTACTTATATCTCTGAAGAGGACTTACTAATAATTATCTTTCTCGATAATATAGCGAACTTTTTCTTGCATCATTCAAATTATTACATAACTAATAAAAAATTAGAAGAAATATATGTCATTTCATGCGAATCAATAGAATATGATGTTAGTAAAACCCAATATCATAACATTATTAGAAATTTGTTGAGTGTTGGGATAATTAACTTGTCTAAAAAGAATCTAGGAAATACAATAGCTTCTGGATATAATAATTTATCTGACGCTTCCTGCTACTACTTAATTATAAATCCTAGAAACCTTAAAACAATAGTAGATTCAATATTTGATAAAGATTAAGGACTCTTCTACAGAAGATAATAACAAATTATAAGATAAAATCCTCTGAAATCTTAACAAATTAAATACTGATTATATATATAGTTATAATTATTCTTTAATTTTATACTCAAATAAGAAAATTTTTGGAAAAAATAATTATTTCACATTTATTAATAACTTATTCAGGTGAAACCTAAACTAAATTGAGGAAAAATGTGATGACTCATATAAAAAAGATCTCTATGTCAGGATTTAAAAGTTTTGGGGATAGAACCGTAACAATTAAACTCTCAAGTGGTTTTACGTGTATTGTTGGTCCAAATGGAGCGGGAAAATCCAATATAATAGATGCCTTGACGTTTGCATTAGGAAGATTAAGTAAAAAGACGATGAGAGCTAAAAGTTTAGAAGATTTGATCTTTGCTGGTTCTAGAGGAAAAAACCCTTCACAAAGAGCAAAAGTAACTTTATATTTTGATAATTCTGAACAAATTTTCCCAGCGCCTGGAGATACTTTTGAAATATCTCGATCTATTAAACGAGGCGGAGGAGGAGGATATAGAATAAATGGTAAAAAAGCAACACGTCAACAAATTCTAAATGCTCTTGCGGCGGCAAATATAGATCCGGATGGGACTAATCAATTTGTCCTGCAAGGTAAAATTGTTGAATTAACACACATGAATCCAGAAGATCGCAGAAGGTTTATCGAAGAACTTATTGGGCTTCAGAAATATGATGAAATGAAAGATGCTACAATGAAAGAATTAGAAAAAGCAGAAAGAGATTTAGGACAGTTCGAAGCGATTTTTAAAGAGGTTTCATCACAGTTAAAAAAAGTAGAGAAAGAAAAGAATGACGCTTTAGCTTGGAAAGAATTGGATGAGAAAATAAAATTTTATAATGCTCAATTAATCGCATTAAAAATATCAAAACTGAAAGAAGAAGAGGAGAAATTACAACAAAGTGTTGAGGATTCTACTAAAGTTATTGAAGAATTAGAAGAGAGAATAAATAGACAAGAAGAAGTATTAAAACAAGAATCCCTCCTTATGGATAACATCCAAAAAACGATAATTGACAAAGAAAAGGAAAGGGAAACCATTAATGAGAATATAACTCAATTAAAAACTCAACTATCTTCAAATCAAACTAGTTTAGAAATCGCTAAGAAATCTATTGACAAATATTCTAAAGAGATTGTATCCTTAGAAAATCAACAGGTGAAACTAGAAGAAGGTCAAACATTTGATTCATTAATAGGAGACTTTAATAATAAAATATCTGAAACAGAAAAACATATTGAAGATTCAAAGCAGGAAATCGAAATAAGGCAACAAAACCAAGCGGATTTGGATAATAAAATCAAGTTAAAGAATAAAGAACAATCTACATTTAAATCTGAAATATCAACGGTTAAACAAAATATATCCTCTGATAATACTCAAATCAAGATTCTTAAAGAAAATATAAAAAAAAATGAAGAAAAGAAGATAAAATTAGAAGATGATTTGAAAAAACTTAAGGGAGAAGCAGAAAGTATAGAAGAAGCTATAAAGGCTACTAAAAAAGAGGAAACAGAGATTAGAAAAAAAATAGAAGAATTAAAATTAAATATATCTACTGAAAATCAAAATCAAAAAGAGTTAGAAAATCAAATTAAAGAATTACAAGATAAGCAAAATGAATTAAACTCAACTCAATTAAATTTACAGTCATCTCTATCATCCTTGAATACAGAAATAAAAATTAATAATTCCAGAATTAATGAGATGGAAGATAAAAAAAATTCTATTGAGAATAAAATTAAAGAACTAAGTGAGGGAAAAGATACAGAAATTGTTCTAAAAGAGATTCTCAATAAAAAAGCAACAATCCTTAGTGAATTAAGTAAGTTAAAGAAAGAGTATAAGGAGGAAAATTCAACTTTTAGAAAGTATGAGCAAGATCTTGAATTATTACTAATGAAACAAGATTCAATTGAAACAGAAATATATGACAACAAAGCAAAAATTGAAAATTTAAATACAAAATTAAAATTAGTCAAAAGAGACTTTACTATTCTTGACCGTGAAAAACGCGATCTTGCTCTAAAAATAACCAGCTTAAAGAATAATTTAAACAAAATAGATAAGGATGAAAATAATTTAAGTTCTAAAAAAGAAAATATTCAGAGAAGATTAGAAGAATTAACAAAAGAAAAAGAAGAGTTCTTATCAAAGATCGAAAAAACTGAAAAAGAATATGAGAGAAATACCGAAGATATCACTGGCATCCTTCAAATTCTAAATATGTTAACTCAAAATATCAATATTAGTGTAGAATCTATAAAAAGCAATATTCAACAATCTAATGCGGAAGCAATTGAAACTTCTGCTGATGATTTTAGAAAATTTATATTAGATATCGTTGATATTATGAAAACTGTTGAAGATGTTAGTACTGGTTCTGAAGAAGAAATTGAATCTTCCAAAACAATTAATTCTATATTACAAACCTTAACATTATTTACTGATAATGTTGATTCAACAATAGATCAATTAATCTCAAAAGTAAAAGAGTCTGCTGATGTTGAAATTCAAGAATCTACTACAAACTTTGATAGTTTTGTTCAAGATCTTATGGAAATCCTTGAGAATGTTTATATCTCTCTTAGAAAATTAACTATGTCAAAAAGTCAAGAATTATACAAACAATTAGAAGAAATCTCAGTTAATTTAACCTCTCAAGCAGATGATTTAAATAGTATAGAAAATAAATTAACCGAAATAAATATTAATAAACAACGCGATACGGAAGACTTTTCAGTATTTAGTAAACGTTTAGAAGAGATTAATAAAAGAATCTCAGAAGCAAATGAGACAATCAGAAAATCTGAGGAAGAAATAACCCAAAGAACTAATCAAATTGATGAAAAAGAAAAAGAAAACTATGCAAAAGATATTAATGAATTAAAAGAGCTCAAATCTAAATATTGGGAAAATATTGAGACCATCCAAGATAATATTGATTCGAAACAAAAAGAATTAGATGATTTGCAAATCAATCTACAAGAATTACAAGGAATCCAATCCCTATTTGAAACTATAATAGAGATTGAGTCTACGATTAATGATTTGAACATATCAATAGACAAAAAGAAGGAAACTATAGGTAATATTGATGAAAAGATAAATTCATTAAATACTGAACAAGATACTATAAATTCGAACATAAACGAATTAACAACTAAAAAAGAAAAATTCTGGGAGAATACTGAAACTATAAGGGCTCAAATTGACGAACAAAATAAAATTCTAGAAGAAACAATGAATAGATTGAGATCTTTGGATAATATTATGATGATTATAAATTCTATCGAGGAATTGTCAAATGAAAATTCGGAAGCAACAGTAAGCATTGAAGCATGTAAGAAAAATATTGATGAAAATAAGACGCAAATTGAGACGTTTCAGGTTGAGGTTGAGGGAATACAAAAAGAAATTGATGCCTTTGGAGAAGAGAAAACTAAAGAAATAGAAGATCAAAAAACAGCACAAAAGAATTTAAATAAATTGAATAACGATTTACAAAAATTACAACGAAACCTTAACGATATGAGAAAAAATAAAGAAAGAGAAAACAAAATTCTCTCGTTAGGGCAAGATATTACTAACACAGAAAAGGAAATCGACACGATCTCAAAAGAAATAGTAAAAATTGAAGAAGATTTATCGAAAGCAAACGAAAATAAAAATCTAAAGCAAGAAGAGTTAAATCGATATGTCCAACAAAAAGATGAATCTTGGAACAAACAAAAGAAATATCAGAAAGCAATAGCAGATTTAAAATCAGATCATTCTATGGAAAATTCGAAATTAAATAACTATGAATCCAAAATCATTATTACTAAGGATCAAATTGAAACCCTCTACCATCGCTCTAAGGATTTTGGCATCCTACCCCCTGTAACAGATGATTTATCTGAAACAGGACTCGAATCTGATATTTCTGAAGCAACTAAAAAGAGAACTGCACTGGAGCCTGTAAATTTAAAAGCAATAGAACAATTCGATACGGTTAAAGAGAGATTTGATGAGATAGATATGCGACGACAAACCATACAACGCGAGCGTAAATCCATCTTAGATGCTATTGAAAAAATTGAACTTGAAAAAACTCGTACTTTTATGAAAGCATATCATGAAATTAATCGAGAATTTTCTCGAATCTTTCAAAAATTATCCCCTGGCGGCTCAGCCAAAATGATATTAGATCGTCCTGATAAGCCTTTTGAGGGCGGAGTAAGCATAGAAGCACGTCCAAGAGGTAAAAAAATCTCAAGCTTGGAAATACTCAGTGGTGGTGAGAAAACCCTCGTGGCGCTCTCCTTTATCTTTGCTGTTCAGGAATTCCTTCCGAGTCCTTTTTACGTTTTAGATGAGGTAGATGCTCAATTGGATGGTCCAAATGTACACCGTGTCTCTATGCTCCTTAAAGAGGTTGCAGCTCAAGCACAATTCTTAGTTATAAGTCATAGAGAGGAGAATATTGTGAATGCGGATAGAATTTATGGAGTTACTATGCAGCAAAGTGGCATTACTGATATTTTCAGTGTTGATTTAAAGGAGGAGGCAAAACGTATGCTGGAGCTTCCAGATATTGAGCCTCAAGTTGAAGAAAATTAAAATAATTGGTTTGTTAAAGGGGGCTAATTATAATTTCTTGCCACAATTTGGGCAAACTCCCTCTTTTTTGTCTACTTTGGTTTTACAGACGGGGCAAATATAATAATTCCTTCCACTAAATGAGAAATTTCAAATTATATCAACTAAACATAATGGATTTGCAATAAGTGATCCTAACAACGCAAGAAAATATAGAAAATCAAATCCTGAAAGATTACGTTTTGCATACATTATCTCTCCGTTTACACGAACTTTTAACATATTTTGCGCATCTGATAGAAAATATGAATCGAAGGATACTTTTAAAACTAGAGCAAAGCAATTTATGAAGAAATTTAGACCCATTCTTGAGCAAAAGCATCAAGATCATGCAAAACATGT
>CAYUTF010000053.1:0-22682 GCA_964447495.1 uncultured archaeon | reverse complement strand
TAGAAGAAGAATTACGCTTTAATGAAGAACGCTTTAAAAAAATAACTGAAACAATACCAGAGATACGTTTTTGGAAACTATTTAATCCTAAAAGGTATGAGGAAGCATTACAGAGCTCTTACGAAATGCTCCAAATAGTTATGGAGAATATTCCACAATATATATATTGGAAAGACTTAGAATTAAAATATCTCGGCTGCAATGATAATTACGCTAATTTAATTGGGATTGAACATCCAGAAAATATAATCAATAAATCTGATCCCGAATTAATGATCGATGAATTTCAAATTAATTTCAACAATGAAAAAGAGAACGAAGTCATTGAAACCAATAAACCAAAATTTCGCAATATTGAATATTGGACTTTAAAGATTGGAGAAAAAATATGGGTAAATACCAATAGAATACCTCTAAATGATTCAGATGGAAAAGTAGTGGGTGTATTAATCACTTTTGATGATATCACTGAAAGAAAAAAAGCCGAAGAAGATTTATTGCTCCAACATGACAGGTTAGAACGGATAATGGAAACAAATCCTGCTGGAATTATTTCTGTGGATAAAAAAGGTAATATCACATTTGCTAATTCTCAAGCTGAAAAAGTGCTTCAATTTCCAAAAGATGAATTGACCAAAGATACAATTTTTACCTCTCTATTTCGATTCGTTGATTCTGAAGGAAAAGACATTCCTAAAGAAAAGTTGCCCTTTCAAATGATATCCAAAATGAAAAAACCAATATTTGATCTCCATTTATTTTTAAAATTACCAAATAACAACCTTATTCTATTATCTATTAACGGTACACCATTAATAGGAAAAGATGGAGAAATAGAAAACATGATTTTTACTGTAGATGATATAACAGAACGAGAATTAGCTGAGCAGAAAATTAAAGAATCGGAAGAACAATATCGTGATCTATTAGAAACATCCTCTGTCGGAATTATTGAATTCAACGTTGCTAATGAACGTGTTTCGTATCTTAATCCAAAATTGTTGGAATTGGTAGGATTTCAAGAAAAAGAGTCAGTGTATAAGAAGTTAATAGATGATATCATTCATCCTGATGATGTTAAAAAACTTTTTCGCAGCTCCGAAGATAAAGAAATAGAATTCCGTATTATTTCAAAAAATGGTAAACTAAAATGGTTAAAAGGAAAAAAATCAAATAAATATAATGAAAATGGCGATATTTTAAGCTTCCGTTTATGGTTAGAGGATGTAACTGAGAAGAAAATGTATGAAGAGCTTATTTATGAATTAAATATAAACTTTTTAAATTTCACCACCGATATTCAAAAGAATATTCAATTACTTCTTTGCACGTGTTTAAAATTATTAAATGGTGATTTTGTTATATATGTTAATAAAGATAAGCAAGAAAGCGAAGAGTTATACAAGGTTATCACCAACAAGGGTAAAGTAGAAACCTTGTCTGAAGAGGAATTTAAAGAAAAATTATTTGTTAATGAATTATTTAATGAAAAACATGATTTCCCACAGATTTTTAATGATATTGATAAATTAGAATATGTAAAAACAGATGACTATATTAAAAAGAATAATATTAAGCATGCGTATGGAAAATTAATCATGTCGGGAACAGATTTGAATGAATGTTTGTGCGTCATGTATAAAGATTACCCTAACATAACAAATCAAAACCAACTAGTGCTATTCCTTATATGCGATGCTATTGAAATTGAACAAAAACGTTGGCAAGTACAACAACATTTAGAAGAACAGAATAGAACACTAAGTGAAATTAATAAATTAAAGACCGATTTATTCTCAAGAACTTCCCATGAATTAAAAACGCCATTGATATCAATAAAAGGTTTCACCGAATTATTATTAAATCTCCATTATAACAAGTTAGATAAAGAAATCGTATCAATATTAGAGGAAATTCAAAAAGGGAGTCGGCGATTAGAAGATTATATCAATTCGATATTAGAGAGCTCAAAGTTAGAACAGGGCTTATTAAAATTAAAGTATGCTAAAGAAAATCTGTCGTTTCTTATAAAGTATTGCGTTAGGCAACTAGAAGGAGCAGCTGAATTACGAAAACAAAAAGTTAAGATTGATATTCAAGATGACTTGATAACTGAATTTGATAAAGAGAGAATTTACGAAGTTTTATCTAACTTAATAATAAACGCAATTAAATATACTCCAGTTGGGGGGCAAATTATTGTAAATTCTTCAGTAAAAGAGAAATTCATTATTATTTCAATTAAAGATAATGGAATTGGACTTACTAAAGAAGAAAAAAACCAAATTTTTAAGCAGTTCGGAAAAATTGAACGCTATGGGCAAGGATGGGATGTTGGAATAGAAGGGACAGGATTAGGGCTTTATATCTGCAAAGAAATTATAGAATTACATGGGGGCCAAATTTGGGTCGAATCGAGTGGGCGAAATAAGGGTTGCACTTTTTTCTTCTCTATTCCAATAATAATGGGATAAAAAATATTATTATGTTTTTTAATTTAATTTTAATTCTAAAATTAAATGACGCCTGTCTCTAATTCCTTTCATTTTTCGTGCTGCTGCAGCATTAGCTTTATTTTCCGCGCCTACTGGCCAAGATCCCCATCTCAAGCCCTCTTTATAAACTTTCATTGAGGTACATCCATACATCAACATTGCAAGTCCAGAGCGTCTATGATCTGGATGCACCACCCAATCATGAAAACTAGCAGAGTCAACTCGATTTTTTTTATCTTTTGAGAAAGGATTAGGTACAATAAACCCACAAGCTACCATTTTATTTGTTGGTTTATGATAAACTGTCCATATATGGGATTCTGATCCAAATTCATAAATAAACTCTAAATGGACTTGAGTATTGATTGGATTTAAAGGACTAATTTGAGCTGATGGTGGCATGAAATTTAGATGCAAATTAACTATATCATTAATAGTCTCCCAAATTTCATTCATATTGGGATTTTTATATTCGTAATCAGAAAAATTGTAATAGCTCCCATTTTTTTTCTTCAATTTATATGGATTTAATTTAATTACAACTACATCATATCTATCTTCTTCAAATTTTATATAAAATCCTTTTTCGAAGAAGATATTTTGATAAATAGGGGGATTTATCGGGCAAGAAATGAATAGTGATTTACTACTTCCTTCTTCCATAAATCCCCAGCCAAATATCACAGCAGGTATATTTACAGGACCTCTAATATAGTTATAATTATTATTTTTGGCGTATTCAATTAATTGATTGGTTAAAAACTCAATTTTTTTTTTACTATGATCATATACACCAAAAAATCCAAAAAACAATTTGTCTGCACCATCATCATAAATAATAGTGATACCTACAACATTATCTATTCTATCATCAAAAATTTCATTAGATGAGATATCTTCTAATAATAAAGCTTTAACTTTATATGCTTCAAAAGTCTTTAAAATATATTTTTTGAATTCTGGAATTATTGGTATTGAAATTCCTAAATGTAAATAGTTTAATATCTCATTAGGATCTTCTAATAATCTAAAATTTAAATCTTCCATAGGAATGTTTAATATTTCTTTCAATAAAAGGAATTATTTTGATTTAAAAATGATTGGAAATGTAATAAGTCATTATAATTTATGAATAATCCCATAATAAATAAAAATCCCAGAAGGGACTACAATAAAAAAAACTAAAAATGTCCATATAGTTCTAAAAGTACTATTATACCAAGTGTTAAAAAGGATTAATCCATAAAAAGCTATCAACATTCCAATTATTCCAATGAAAAAAAATAAAAATTTGTTCTTTAACTTTTTATCTTTAAATGATATATAAATTTTATATGACAGGATTAAAGATGGGATGAATATTATTGAAGAAAAGAATGTATACATGATAATAAAAAAAGTAAGGCTAAATACTGGTGTCCAGTTTGTAGATTCATTTATAGTTATTCCACCTGGTATAAATAAAATTAATAGACCTATGGAAAGATAAGCAATAATTATTAAAAGTTGCTTTTTTGTTGAAATATATGATTCTATGTTAGTTAAATTAATCATAACTATAATTAAAAAAATAAATCCGCTTAAAGTGCAAAAAGCAGAGATAAAATATAAGATATATCCAATTAAACTCGTGCTTAGTGTAAAAAAAATAAGGTTTAGTAAAAAACCTGTTGCGGGCAAGAAATAGAATAGACTTAAATTTAATGTCATCCGATTGAAATTTCTTCTTAAAATTTTAAAAGATAAGATATATAATAAAATTACAAGAAATGAATGCATAAAAACAACAATCAAGATTCGAGCAATTTCACTTATCTGGAATATCAAAATATCACTTATCAAAATTTATTCTTATAATTATAAATGTGTTTCTATACTTTATAAAATTACTTTTACCTTAAAATGCTTAATTATTTTATATTTATAGTTTTTGATATGTGTTAAGAAATTGAAATTTAATTAAATAAAATCAAATTCAAAAGATTTCATTTCTAAATAATCATAACCAATTACTTTCGGAGCTTTTACCATCTTTTTTATTTTCAAAATGCCACTAAATATAACTTCAAACGCTAAATAAGAAGCAGAAAGCCTTACAATAGGAGCAAAGGAAATAGATGACAATTGTCCTGATAGTAAACCCTCTAATACTCCCGACTCTCTATCAAATCTTTCTTTTATTCCAGGAAATTGGGTTAACCTGCTCAAAATTTTATTCTTAATATTTTTTTGGAGCACAGTAGATTTTTTTATCTCATCGATACTTAATCTTTTTGTGTCTAATTTATAACATGATTCATAATCCACACTATCAGAAGTGAAATACCAAGCACAAAGATAAGGAATACCCCAGGATTCTAATAATGGTATTTTATGCTTTAAGCATGCCCTCGTAATTATGATGGATGCAAGAGGATCATCTAAACATAAAACTGCTATGTTAACATCCTTTAGAATTGAAGCGATATTCTCTTTATCAATTCTGTAATATTTTTCAATATTAATATTTGGATTAATTTTTTTGGTAATCTTATGAAAAAAATCGATCTTAAAGGTTCCAATATCTTCATTGTAACATAATTGGCGATTTAAATTTGACCCAATAAATTTATCATTATCACAAATATTTATATATTCACATCCACTTCTTACAAGTTGTTCTAAAACAGGTCCACCTAATCCTCCGACTCCGAAAATAGCAATCCTAGCCTTCTTTATTCTTTCTTGTTCTGCTATACTAATTAATCCAATATTTCTTTTTATCTGATTCCAATATTGGTCATTCCAACTTGTTAACTTTTTTTCTTCAAGCAAGATAAAATAATGATAAGTTTCTTAAATTAATAAATTAAAATGTCCCTTCAATTAAAAATTAGTTGATGTTACTTTTATTTGAATATGTTTTGGGGATAATCTTCTTCAAAGATATTTAATATCTTAAGAAGTTCTTCGACTTCAGGGATAATTCGCATCTTCTTATCTAAATCTCCCTTAAAATAATTGAAAACAATGCGATCCTCGAAAAGATTAGTAGTTTTATTATATTTCCAAGAAGGAACATAACCTCTTGGGCAGAAACCTAAGTCATTGAAAAGTTTTTGATGTTCAGCATTATAGGCTGAAACGAAACATTCGAAATAATTTATATCCATATCTTTGATTAATCTCTTCGCTTCATTAAGAAAAGTATATAGTTCTTCTAAAGATTCAACATTATATTCTGTTTTTTCAAAATTTTTACTATTTGGGTTATAGAGAAATTTGAAATAGGATTTAGAATTTTTATTTGATATTGTGATTCTTTTATTTCCGAATTCCTCTTCCTCCATCGTAATTTCGGTTTCAATCTTTATTTTTTTTATTTTTTCTCGGTCAAGTTTAATTTCGGGATTTTTAACGATTGGTAGTCCTAAATTAAATCTTTTATTAATATAAGTATAAGAATTTATTGCTTGTCGTATAATCTCTGGTTGCGCCTTTTTACGTAAGTTTCTTATTAGCTTTCGATCATAAATCACATGTAAAATATCAGATTCTTTTTTATTGAAAAAGAGATCTTTATTTGGGAAAAATGCAACTGGTTTCATTCCAACAATGGAGGTAAAGAATTGTGATGATGTTTCATTCGTTCGCATCTCTCCATACCACATTAAAATCTGTTCTTGATACTTTTTCCATAAATATATCGCACATCCGATAAAAGCTTTAAAAACATCAATCGTTTTATGGAATCCTTTTTTAATAACAAATCCATAAAGGAATCCTCGCTTCTCTTCAAATTCTAAATGTGCTCCAAAAGCCCCTACAATTTCCCCGGAATTGAGCTTGAATAAAAACCAGTAATAATTTGGATCATTGATCATATCAGAAATGCTGTCAGAGTTTTCCATCCTTTTATATGGATATGTCCCTTGGTAAATTTCCTTGAAAATCTGGGATATCTCTTCAGCATCTCCTGGTTTAGCCAATTCTATAATAGGGCAAATTCGCTGGGATTTAACATATCGTTCTAGCACACTATAATCTAAGTTAAAATCAAGTTTCAAAATATTATGTAAATCTAATCTATTAATTTCGGTATAAAGTTCCAGAAATTGATTAATATTTAAAATTGATTGATTTTTTAGAATTATACTTGAGGAAACCAAAATTTTTATCCTTCTTTCCTAAATATTAATTTTAGTTGTATGTTATGATATTTAAATATATTTTAAAAAAATATTGCCCGTTACATTATAGGTAAAAATCATTTACTAAAAATGTTAAAGATATATAAATAAATTTGGATATTTATTATTATAGGAAGTGGATGTTGAAGAAAAATGGAATTAGAAACTTTAAGATTTGACAAGGAATTAGTACGGGCAAACGATTATTTAATCAAAAAGAAGAATAGTAAAGCAATTAAATTCCTGAATAAATTGTTAGATGAGGATCCGTCAAATGAAGAAGCATGGCTCCTCTTAGGTATTGCTAAACGCCGAATAAGGGCTTTTCTAGATGCTATTGATTGCTTCAAAGCTGCTATAGACCTAAAGCCAACTTTATTAGAAGCATGGGGGTTATTAACCATTACATATATGGATAATAATAATTTTATAGAAGCAGAAGCTACCATGGAGAAGGCAAGACAATTAAATCCGAAGAATGAGAAGATAAAGTTCTATAAGGAGAATTTAATACGAATTTATAAAAAATTCGGACCTTTTTTCTGAAGCTTATTTTGAAAAGAATTCAGGATGCTTCCTTTCTATACTATTAAGGGAATTTACTAAATGAAAAAGCAGTCTTTCATCACGATATTCGTTTATAGTTTCAGATAAATGGTCAAGGATTTCATTTGCGAGTTGGATTTCATCCTTAGTATAATTGTATGTTTTGTTTTTGAAGATTAAATCAAATTCTTCTTCAAACCAGCGGAGTTTCTGCTTAAACTCACTCTTTATATAACTAAAGTCATCAAAGTTGAGATTCATACGTCTCCTCAAATACCTCAGATAAAAGATTAACAACATCTAACTTTTAAACTATCATATTAGATATACTTCAAATATTTAAATGCATGCAATGTGCCAGTTTTTCAAATTAGTAATGCGAAAAAGTAGAAAACGGTTGATAATTTGTACACACAAAAATTTTGTCGTTTAATAATTCTAACTTTTGCTTTTGAAACAAATTTACGTTTTACTAGAAGACGACTTTAAACTCTCTTTTAATTTGACATTAAAACAAACTATTAAAAGCAGTATTAATAAGCATTCAATCTATTATCATTTAATTTACTTTTTTTACTAATTTTTTAACTTTTATGTCTTCATTTATGTGAAGAATTGGACTACAAATTGTTTAATAGAATTTATATATTTTTTCAATTAAGAGATAAATTTCTCCTAGTTTTGAGTCAAGCAAGAAATATCGTGTTTTTAGAAAGGAATAAATGGTGATGATAATTAGTGATGACAATAGTTTTGAAAAATATGAAGTAGTCAAAAGATACTTTGCTCGAATATTTAGCGTACTTTCCAAGGAAGTAAGAAGGGAATTACTTGAATTGAATTTATCTAAAGAAGAATTAAAAGAGATCAAGAAAGAATTAGCTTTTTTACCAGAAGATCAACAAAAAGAATACATTAAGGAGTTTATAGAGAATAAAAAAGAAGAATAAATTTTTCCTTTTCTTTGTTTCAATAAAATTTTCAGATTGTTAAGTAATCAATATTGCTTTCTCGCTTTAACCGATCCTTCAAGATAGTTATAGTATCCTCTTTTTCTTGAACGATATCTTTCAATTTCTCTATTAATTTATCTTTCTCATAAAGAACCTTCAAATTCATTCGCTTAATAAGACTTATTTCTTCTCTTAAGATTTCAATGATCTTATCTTTTTCTTCCATTATTCTTAGTAGATTTTATTTCCCTTTATGAACCCTATTAAATAAAATGAATCAAAATTATTATTTCATGTTCTTATATAAATCTTTGTACAGTTCTGTCGAAACAAAATAAGTTTTACTCCTAATTAAACACGCCATAGTGAATATTAGAGTTTTATAATATTGAATAGTATTAGAAATAATAATTTCTCTGGTTTTAATTATGAAATAACAATAACAAATTTTTTATTAAAAAATACTTTTCACTTCATAAGATTGATTATTGTTTGATCAAACCAATTAAAAAGTAAAAACCTTGCTTTTTCAAAAAACATTAATCTTAAACTAATTTATAGACTTGAGATTTAAATGAGCGATAATGTAGAAAAGTATATTAAACGTAAAGTTTATAGTAAGGAGAACTCTCGGATTGTCCAGAAATTTGTGGATGCAGGATTGGAGAAGATCCGAGCTTGTATTAATTGTGGTACATGTACAGGCAGTTGTCCTTCCGGAAGACGTACTGCATATCGTACTCGTTCTGCCATTCGAAAAGCGCTTACAGGAGACACATCTGTTCTAAGTGATATTGATATTTGGTTTTGTAGCACGTGTTATTACTGTTATGAGCGTTGCCCTAGAAATATCCCAGTTACTGATATGATTATTAAATTAAGAAACATTGCTGTTGAGGAAGGCTATATTTTAGACTCTCATTTTACCTTGGCAAGCGATATTTTTTACGCTACGGGACATGGGGTACCTGCTAATGCTGAAAATCAGAAGCAATGGCGAGATTTACGCGAATCCTATGGGCTACCTCCGTTGCCACCCACTGTTCATTCTTATCCAGAAGCCGTCAAAGAATGTCAGACTCTAATGAATGAAGTCGGTTTTAGAGATTTATTAGACAATGCAGCTAAGTTAAAAGCTGAGAGGAAAGCTGAGGAGGAAAAAAAAGCAAAAGAGAAAGCTGAGGAGGAAAAAAAAAATGAGTAAATATTCACAATATAAATGGCGATATGCTTTCTTTTTAGGATGTGTAATTCCAAATAGATATCCTATGATTGAAAGGAGTATAAGGGATGTATTTGATGAGCTTGGAGCAGAACTATTAGACATGCCTGGAGCATCATGTTGTCCCGCTCCAGGAGTATTTCGAGCATTTCATATCCCAACATGGTTAGTTATTGCAGCGCGAAATATTTCTATTGCTGAGGAACTAGGCCTTAGTTCATTAACAGGATGTAATGGATGCTATGGAACCCTTCGAGATGCTTGGTATGATTTAGAACATAATCCCAAAGAGAAAAAGCATGTTAATGAATTACTTGCCAAAGTAGGACGTACATATAAAGGAACATTCGAACCTAAGCATGTTGTACAAGCTTTATATTTAGATATGGGGCTTGATTATTTAAAAGATCGTATTAAATATACTTTCAAAGATTTAAAGGTTGCAGTTCATTATGGGTGCCACATTGTTAAACCAAGCGATAAACGTCCTTGGAATGGAGAGTATGAAATGCCTACTTTCCTTGATGAGATTGTTGAAATTACTGGTGCAAAAAGTGTGCCCTATAAAGATAAATTCATGTGTTGTGGTGCTGGAGGAGCAGTAAGAACGGCAGTCAAAGAAGTTGCAGCTGATTTCACACGTGAGAAGTTAGTGAATATGCGAGATGCAGGTGCTGACATTATCATAAATTGCTGTCCCTTTTGTCATCTTCAGTTTGACCTCGGGCAAGTTGAGGTAAATAATTTTTATAAAGATATCATTGGAGAACCTTTTAAAATTCCAGTCATATACATAACCCAGCTGTTAGGAGTTGCTATGGGTATGGATCCGAATCGACTAGGTTTAATAAAAAATCACAATCTGCAAGGTGTTTCACCCTTTATTCCAATTGAACCTTTTTTAGATATAGTTAAAAACCAGCTAATATAGGAGGAATAAAATTTGACAGAAATTGAAAAGAAAATAATAGTAACTGGTAATGAGAAACCCCGAATTGGAGTGTTTGTATGTCATTGCGGGGTTAATATAGCGGGTGTGGTTCCTGTAGAAGATTTAGTCGAATATGCTAAAACATTACCTGATGTAGTTTTAGCTACTGATTATAAATTTATGTGTTCTGATGTTGGACAAACACTTATTAAAAAAAAGATTCAGGAAATGAATCTCAATCGTGTGGTTGTTGCTGCTTGTTCTCCCCGTATGCATGAGCCTACATTCAGATTAGTGCTAAAAGAAGCAGGGTTAAATCAATTTTTATTCGAGATGGCTAATATCCGCGAGCATAGCACCTGGGTTCATATGAGGGATCCTGAAGGTGCGTACGAAATTGCAAAAGATCATATTCGATTAACTGTGAATAAAGCAAGAGAATTAGTACCACTAGAAGTTCAAACAGTTAAAGTAGAACCATCGTGTTTAATCATTGGTGGTGGAATCGCGGGTATGAATTCTGCATTAGATCTTGCTGCAGAAGGATTTAAAGTATATCTAGTTGAAAAATCGCCTACTATTGGCGGTCATATGGCACAGCTAGATAAAACCTTTCCCACAATGGATTGTAGTGCTTGTATACTCACCCCAAGGATGGTTGATGTTGCCAGAAGTAAGAATATTGAGCTTTTGACTTATTCTGAAGTAGTAGACGTAACAGGTTATATTGGGAATTTTGAAGTAACAATTTTAAAAAAACCACATTATGTTGATCAAGAAAAGTGTACAGGTTGTGGAGCTTGTGTGGATTATTGTCCTATTGTATGTGCGAATGAATTTGATCTTGGTTTAGCTACAAGAAAAGCGATTTATATTCCATTCCCTCAGGCAGTTCCTGGACAGTACACCATTGATATGGACCATTGCGTTAAATGTGGGATATGTACACGACCCAATGTTTGTGAACCTGAAGCAATAAAATATGATGATAAGCCTGAAGAAATAAAAGTTAAGGTAGGCACAATAATAGTCGCTACCGGCTGGGATTTATTTGACCCTTCAGGGTTGAAACAATATGGATATGGTATATATCCAAATGTAATAACAGGGCTTCAAATGGAACGTTTATTGAGTTCATTCGGACCATTATTGGGAAAACCTGTACGCCCTTCTGATCTTAAAGAGCCACATAGAATTGCTTTTCTTCAGTGCGTTGGAAGTAGAAATTTTAGGGAAGGTGGGAATAAATATTGTTCTAGAGTGTGTTGTATGTATGCAACAAAACAAGCGAGACAATATAAGGAGAAACATCCCGATGCAGAGATTTATATTTTCTATATTGATATCCGAGCTTTTGGAAAGGGTTATGAAGAGTTTTACGAATCTGCTGCAAGAAATTATGGTATTAATTATATAAGAGGGAGAATTGCTGAAGTTAGTGAAGGAAAAGATCATCAAATTATCATCAGGGCAGAAGACACACTTCTTCAACAAATGATTGAATTAGAAGTCGATTTGTTTGTTCTTTCATGCGGTTTAGAGCCAAGAAAAGATGCAGATAAAATTACATCGCTATTAAGAATTCAGAAATCTGGAGATGGCTTTTTTATGGAAGCTCACCCCAAATTACGACCCGTTGATACGTTAACGGAGGGAATTTTCATTGCTGGTGTGGCTCAAGGCCCAAAAGATATTCCAGACGCGGTAGCACAAGCTAAAGGAGCTGCGTCTAGTGCTGCAGCATTAATGTCTAAAGGTGAAGTCGAAATTGAGCCTTTTTACGCCGTTGTCTCCCCCGAAAGATGTATTGGTTGTGGAATGTGTGTTGAAAATTGTGCATATGGTGCTGTTGAACTGGTTGAAGATAGACGATTTGGAAGAATTGCTTCTGTTAACCAAGCATTATGTAAAGGATGTGGTGCGTGCGCAGGAAATTGCAGATGTTCAGCAATTAATATTAAAGGTTTTACTTCTGAACAAATATTTGAAATGATAACAGGGAGGTTTTAAAGATGAGTAAAATCGTATTTGAAACAGAAGAGGATAAAGAAATAAAAGAAGATAAGGATTGGAAGCCGAAAATTCTCGCATTCCTATGTAATTGGTGTTCCTACGCGGGAGCTGATTTAGCTGGAGTAAGTAGAATCCAATACCCTGCAACTGTAAGAATTGTCAGAGTTCCATGTACCGGTAGAATTAATCCCTTTTTTATCATTAAAGCTTTAACAGACGGATGGGATGGAATTGTTGTTTCAGGTTGTCATCCAGGTGATTGTCACTATATTAGTGGAAATTTAGTTGCTAGACGCCGTTTTGCAATGCTCGACAAGCTTTTAGAGTTCTTTGGTATAGAACCGGGCAGAATTAATTTCATGTGGGCTTCAGCTGCTGAAGGTGAACGATTTGCTAACTTAATTGCAAAAGCAACAGAAAATGTAAAGAAATTAGGACCGAATAAAAAATTTTTAAAAAAGTGGTGATGTAGATGGGTATTGAAGAAGAAAATCAAAAAATAGAAGAAAAAATTAAAGAAATCGCTAGAGACCTCCTTAGGAATAAGGAAGTTGATGTAGTTATAGGTTATACAAAAGGAACTATTCCTTTAGGAACCTCGTTGATAATTGTTAGAAATGAAGAAGAAGTTGAGAAACTTGTTTGGAATAATCTTTGTTATATCAATTTAGCGAAATATTTAGCACCCCGAATGCCACAGTTAATTGACCCTGAAAAAGGAGATTTAAAAGTAGGTATTGTAGCGAAGGGCTGTGTTGGGAGAGCTTTAATTCAATTGGCAATTGAGAAGCAAGTAAATTTAGATAATATTAAAATAATAGGTATTCCATGTAATGGCATTATTAATAGAAAGAAAATTGAAAAAGAGCTTGGAGATAAAGAAATCTTAGAAGTTTCAGCATCCGGAAACGATATTATTGTGAAAGGTAAAGATTTTGAAAAAACTTTTCCATTTGATGAATATATAAATGAGTTATGTAAAGAATGCAAGATCAGAGCACCACCAAAGACAGATGCCTGTGTAGGAGAATGTGTGGAATATGAATCTATTTATGATGAATTTTCAGATGTAAAGGAATTTGAAGCAAAAACTCCCGAGGAGAAATGGAACTATATCACAGAAGTATTGAGTCCTTGTATCAGATGTTATGCTTGCAGAGAAGCATGTCCAATGTGTTATTGTAATTTATGTTTCGTAGATCAAAACAAACCAATTTGGTTTGGAAAGACAACGGATAAATCAGAGGTTTTTATTTTTCATTTAGTAAGAGCATTACATTTAGCAGGAAGATGCGTCGCTTGCGGTGCCTGTAGTAGTGTCTGTCCAATGGGAATTGACTTGAATTTAATAACAAGGAAATTAGAAAAAATGGTAAAAGAAGATTTCAACTTCACAAGTGGTATTGATTTAAAAAAGATGCCACCAATGATGCATTTTGAAATGGATGATAAACAAGAATTTATGCTTGAGGAGGATTAAATAGGTGAGTTTGTTATATGGAAAATAAAATTTTGTTAAAAAAAGATATTGGAAAATTGTATAATGCTTTAGTGAAAGATTATACTTTTTATGCGCCAGTGAATGAGAAGGGAAATGTAGCATTTAGAAAGATCGAGAATCCAGAAGATATTGATTTAGATTTTTTGAATTCAAAAGTACCACCTAAAGAAATATTATTTCCAGAAACCGAAGTCCTTTTTGAATATCGATATGAAGGAAAAGAAGTTATTATTGAGGATCGAAAAGATCTAGAGGAAAAAAAGATAATTTTTGGAATTCGTCCTTGCGATGCCCATAGTTTTATGTTATTTGCAAACTTTTTTTCGTTTCATGGAGATTGTAAGGATGAGATTTATTTAACAAAAAGAGAAAACACCGTTCTTATAGGTATGGGGTGCAACTCCCCTCGACAAACGTGCTTCTGTACCTCCGTAGGGGGAAATCCTTTTAATAAGGAAGATGTTGACGTATTTTTGGTGGATTTGGGAGATAAATATTTAGTTGAAATCATAAGTGAAAAAGGAAATAGCATATTTCAAAAGTTTACTTGGCTTGGGAAACCAAATGATGATGATCTGAAAAAAGCAGAGGAGCTAGCAAAAATAGCAGAAGAATCAATATCAACTGATCTAGATGTGGATAAAATCGTATCAAATTTAGATAAGAATTTTGTACATCCTATTTGGCGTGAAATTAGTGAATCCTGCATAGGATGCGGTAGTTGCACATTTTTATGCCCAACATGCACCTGTTTCGATGTTATAGATGAAAAAGATAATTATCATGATCGAGGTCGAAGGATAAGAATCTGGGATTCATGTCAATCATGTCTTTATACATTAGAAACAAGTGGTCATAATCCTCGTCCAACCAAAATAGAACGTTGTCGAAATCGCATCATGCATAAATTTAGTTATTATCCAAAAAATTACGGCTTAATTGGGTGTGTTGGTTGCGGGCGCTGTGTTAATGTCTGTCCCGCTAATAATGATCTTAGAATAATTCTAAAAAAAATTGAAACAATAGAATCTTAAGAGGTAAATAAAATAAATGACTAATCCTTATATTCCAATGTTAACCACCGTAGCATCACTTGTATCCGAGAATAAAGTAAATGATATTAAAACTATTGAATTAAAGTTTAAGAAAGACGAAGATTATAAAGCATTTGATTATATTCCGGGGCAATTTGCCGAAATTAGTATATTAGGAAAAGGAGAATGCCCAATCGGAATAGCATCTTCTCCCACTGAAGAAGGAACAATAAAATTTACAATTAAAAAAATGGGCACTGTAACTTCTGGATTTCACAATTGTGAAATGGGAGATACTGTTGGTGTGAGAGGTCCATTAGGAAATGGGTGGCCAATAGAAGAGATGAAAGGAAAAAATATTGTAGTAATTGGTGGTGGCTTTGCATTTTCCACTTTAAGGTCTCTCATTTTATTTATGCTTGATAAAAAGCATAGGAATGATTATGGGAATATCACAGTTATTTATGGAAACCGCGATTCCGGGGAACTACTTTATCGAGAAATTTTAGAAGAATGGGAGAAGCGAGAAGATATTAAGGTGGTGCTAACCATCGATCGTGAGGAAGAAGGATGGACTCATGAAGTTGGCTTTGTAGCTGCAATCGTTAAAAAAGTTGCTCCACCTCCGGATAAAGGCGTAGCAGTTGTTTGTGGTCCTCCAATAATGATAAGAACTGCGGTAGCTGAGCTGGTTAACCTTGGGTGGAAAGATGAACAAATATTAAATTCGCTAGAAATGAGAATGAAGTGTGGTATCGGAAAGTGCGGAAGATGCAACATCGGAAATAAATTTGTATGTGTTGATGGCCCTGTATTCTCACTTGCTGAACTTAAAAAAATGTCTAATGAATATTAACTTTTTTTTTATTATTTATTGGAACTACTCTTTAATATCTTTTATTTAGATTTATTAAACCGATTTTAAGACTAATTCAATTAGATAATAATGCACTAAAACAGCTTGATAATATATATAATAACAACTAATGATACCTAAAAGAGTGATTTATTAAAAAATATTCATAAATAATAATTGAGAAGAAATGATTGATAAGTGGTTATCAAAATCAAAACTAAAAAATTCCTATGATAATTTTGTTCAGAAATTATTTCTTGGGAGAGTTTCGCCTAATTTAATTACGATAATTGGTTTAATAATAGGTTTGTTAACTGCACTTACGATATTTTTAAGTAACCTTTTTTTACAATTAAATTTCATTTTAATAGTAATTTCAATAGTATTAATGATAATTTCATTCTTTTTTGATACATTAGATGGAGCTCTAGCAAGAGCTAAAGGAAAAACTATTTTTGGGGGGATTTTAGATATATTTTGTGATAGAACTGTAGAAATTTTCATAATCATCTCAATCGTTTCTACTAATTTAAAAGATTTGATATATCCGGGATTATTCTCATTAGGCGCTATTATCCTCTGTATCACCATGTTCTTATTAATTGGAGGAGCTTATAATTCTGAAGAAATTAATGATAAAAAGAAAGTAATTTATTATCATGGAGGTTTAATGGAACGTTCAGAAACTTTGATATTTTTTTTAGCAATAGTTATATTTTATTTTTGGAGAATTATTCTGCTTTGGACTTTTGCGATTTTGGTTTTTATTACTGCTTTATTAAGATTAAGGGATGCCTATCTTCTTTTTAAAGAAAAATGAAATAATTAGCTTACATTAAATGTGTGAGATTAATTAATTTAAAGAAAAATCTTTTAAAATTAAAAATCTATAATTACCAATATGAGTAGAGAAGAGCGTCTAGAAGAAATATTAGAAATCATCCGTCAAGAAAACGCGGGTAAGATTGGAATATTATGTTTAAATTGTCTTATTGTAAGAGTGAGATTTAAGGAATTGGAAAGTTTTGTAAAAAATAATAAGATTCATGTACCTAAAGATAAAGAATTAACGAAACTTGATTATCTTGATTATATAAGTAAGCATTTTTATGAAAAATATAGCACTATTAAGGAATTACGCGATATTTATCCTAATTCTCTATCCTTTATAGCGGATATGCTTCTCAAAGACAATAAAATTGGCAAATACCTTACTCGATTTGACTTTATAGCAAAAAATGAATTAATCGAAGTATTTGGTGATTATTGCGCTGATTTGAATATTTCTGTGTTTGATACAACAGAGAGAGATGAATCAGTATATAATTTAGATTTATATTTAGTTAAGAAGACTCCACGTTTAAGAACTGAAGCGGTAATAGTGCGAACAGGTGTAGAAATGAATGAAGAATCTTATCAAAATACTTTCTATCTTTTAAATGAATCCTCAAAAATCGCCCATTGGAGTATATTAGTTACAACTCCAAAAGGTATTTACAATATTGGATTTGAAAGAATTGTTGCTGATATGGAAAAACTAAATGTCTGGCTTTATGTAGTGGATCCAATTCATCAAAGAGTATTAGGAATAACAAAAGGAAAGAAATCAAGAGATCAAAATGATAAAGCAAGTGAGAATTATATACGGAAATTACCTCGAGAACCGATTCGGGCTCCTTCTAGAGTAGTTAAGATTTCTGAGTACGCATTTAGTGAATCAGATTCCTATAATCCCAAAAAATTTTCGATGTACGAGCTATTACCTAAAGACGAAGCTTTAGAGAAAGAGCAATCTCTTATTAGAAAACCTTTATATCGAGAGATTTTTAGAACGCTATTAGTTATTGATCGTAAATCTGGATTACCCTTAGTTACATTTTCGCGTGAAGATTTAGAAATAGATCAAGAATTGGTTTCAGGCTTCCTAAGTGCAATGGATTCGTTTATATCTGAAATTGGCGGCACTGAATCTATGAATGAAATAAATTATAAAGGCTTTTATATCCATGCGACCTATGGTAATTGGGTTAAAATTGCATTAATCCTCTCAAAACCAGCTAAGAAAAGTTTGAAGGAAAGACTAGCTTATTTTCTCAAAGATTTCGAAGAAAGATATGTGGATGAGATTAAGATATTTATTGAAACAGGTAATACTCAATATTTTGATATAAGCAAAATAATAGAAGATATTAAAGATATTCTCGATATTTAAAATAGCAATTTGATGGTTTATTTCCTTTTATAATGAAACATTTAGATTTTATAAAAAGAATTTATTTATAATATCTTCAGATCATCTAGATTAAACATTAAAATAGTGATTATTATGCCTAAAGAAGAGAGAAAAGTTGGATTAAAGGATGGCAAATTTTATCCGTGTGATAAACATCATGTATGTGTTTCTACCCAAGCTAACAAAGATGATGAAGTTCATTATATCGAACCAATTAATTATACTGTCCCCCTTGAAGAAGCAAAAAGCAGGATCAAAAGCATCATAAATACTCTTAAAAGAACTCAATTACTTAAAGAAGAAGTCAATTATTTACATTTTCAATTTACAACAGGTTTATTTAGGTTCAAGGATGATGTCGAATTTATTTTTGATGAAACTAATAAGTTACTTCAATTTAGATCTCAATCTCGTATTGGAGGCTATGACTGGAATACTAACCGAAAGAGAATGGAAAAAATCAGGGAGATTTTTCTAAGGTAATACTTAATAAAATTTTGAGATTAACTACTTTATCTTTTACAAGGAATAGCGTTATATAAACCATATATTTTATTCCTTTATTTACAAATCAATTGATTTATGATTTATAATCTGTAAATTAAAAAAATTTGAAAATTACACTAATACCATATAAGTATTAAATAATAGAATAATGATTTATAATGAGTGATGTAGAGGAAACCAAACTAATTTTTGTGTATAATGCGGATAGTGGGGGTGTTTTTACAGGTCTTAAGGATACTTTACATAAAACCTTTAGAAAAAGTACATATGGATGTAATCTATGCCAAGTAACATTCGGAGCATTTGGTATGAAAAAGGATTGGAAGAATTTTGTCAGTAATCTCGATGTACCTGTAGAATTTAAGAAGAAAGATAAATTTTCATTCGAATTTCTTCATAAGGATGAATTTGATGAAAAGTTCAAGGTTACTGATGCTAAATTTCCTTCTGCATATGTTTTAGAAAATGGAGAGTTAAGTCTTTTTATCTCACAAGAAGAGATGAATAGTGTAAAAGAAATTGAAGAATTAAAAAATTTAGTAATTAAGAAAATAGATGAATTTAATCTATAAGAACATATTTTTTTTCTATCTTATCTTTCCAATTAAAATATAAAATATTTTACTTACTTAGATTATAATAGAGTCATTGAGAGCCTTCTAAAGCGAGTGTAACAAATTTAACGCAAAAGTTAAACAGTTTTTCTAATAGGATTTAAGTATTCGAGCATTTTAGCACCATCATTTGTCGGAGGTTTGCATGTTTTATTTATACAGACATATGCTGTTGCTTTATTTTCATGTTTATCAAAATATGTAATGAAATTTGAGAGTTCATCAATTTTCGGAGTCTCATCTTCAGTAGGTCGGTGTAATAATGCTTTATTTGGGAGGTAATGATCTTTAATGATTTTTAGAAGATTATCCGTGTCTTCCTTACCAGTATCTCCCGAGATCACTAGACTATAAGTTGGTCCGAGTGCAAAATCAACTGCACTCAAATAAAAAGTATAACCTAGTGGGTTTTGTTTAACATTATCAGCAAATACTCTTCCAAGAATATCCGCTTTTTCCTCAAACTCTTGTTCCCCAGTTAATTGACTTAACCGTAATAAGTTTAACATTGCAACAGAATTTCCTGAAGGGATTGCACCATCGTAAATTTCTTTTCTGCGAGCGATTAGTTTCTCCGCATCACTTGCAGTAAAAAAGAAAGCACCAATATTATTATCCCAAAAATATTTTAATTGATCATTGCTCAACTCAATCGCTAATTCTAAATAATATGAATCCAAGGTTGCTTCATAAAGATTTATCAGACCCCATACAAAAAAAGCATAATCATCTAAATATGCTTTTAATTCACCACTTTCTTCACGATATCTGTGCAAAAGTCTTCCTTGTGTGTCTCTTAAATTAGTTAATATGAACTTTACCGCTCCTTTCGCTGTTTCCAGGTATTTATTATCATTAAAAACATATGCTCCTAGAGATAATGCAGCAATCATTAAACCATTCCAATCTGTTAAGATTTTATCGTCCTTATGAGGATGAATTCTCTTTTCTCTTTGAATAAATAATTTTTTGCGTATAGATTCTAATAAATCTTTAAATTCCTGTAGTTCAATACTTAATTTATTTGCTAAATCTTCAATTGATTCTGTTAAATGCAAAATATTTTTTCCTGTCAATTCTTGAGTCGCTTCTTCGCGATAATTCCCTTTTTCATTAATATTAAAGACCTTAGTCAAGAATTCAAGTTCTTTTTTCTCTAAAATATCTCGCAATTCATTATATGACCAAACGTAAAATTTACCTTCCACACCCGCGCTATCGGCATCTTCTGCAGAATAAAAACCCCCATCTTTTGAAGTCATATCCCTTAAAATATAATTAAAAATTTCCTTCGCTGTTTTTCCGTATAGCATATTTTTTGTTGCTTGATACGCTTCGGTATATGCAATTGCAAGCATAGCTTGATCATACAACATCTTTTCAAAATGAGGAACTAACCATTTTTGATCAGTTGAATACCGATGAAACCCAAAACCGATATGATCGTAAATTCCTCCACTTCTCATTGCTTGGAGAGTTTTTTCAACAATAAATAGAATCTCCTTGTTTCCAGTTCTTTTCCACATTCTTAATAAAAATAGTAAATTATGTGGGCTTGGAAATTTTGGTCGTTGTCCAAATCCTCCGTAATTTTTATCAAAGTTTCTAACTAATTGCTGAAGCGCATCATTGAGATTGTATTCATTTAAACTTATTCCAGGAGCTTCTAATGTGGCTTCTTGCAAAATTTCAGTGATCTTCTCACTTGATTCAATTAATTGATCTCTTTCATTATTCCATAATTCTCTTATTTTGAAAATTATATCTTTTAAACCAGTTCTTCCAAAACGTGTTTCTTTAGGAAAATATGTTCCAGCAAAAAAGGCTTTCTTCTCAGGAGTCATAATGATTGTTAATGGCCAACCACCTGAATGAGATATCAATTGACATACGGTCATATATACACTATCAATATCCGGACGTTCTTCGCGATCAACTTTAATCGATACAAAAACATCATTCATTAACTTAGCAACCTCATTATCTTCAAAAGATTCATGAGCCATCACATGGCACCAATGACAAGTGGAGTATCCTATTGATAAAAATATTGGTTTATCTTCACTTTTTGCTTTTTGGAATGCTTCATCTCCCCAAGGGTACCAATCTACAGGATTATAAGCGTGTTGAATTAGATAAGGACTTTTTTCATTAATCAATCTATTAGGCTGATTTTCCCTTTGTATTTTTCTTTCCGACATAATTATTTTGCATTATTTCCGTATTTATTTAAGTACACAAATTCAGAGAGAGATTTACGTGGTGGTCTTTGTTTTTCACCTAACTTCATAGGTTCGCTTAATACGGGATTAATCTCACTAGAATGCTTACCTATATTTATAAAAGTAATTAGTCTCATTTCTTCAGGTATTTCTAATATTTCCTTTGCTTTTTTCTCATCAAAACCAGCAATTGGATGTGCAACTAATCCTAGTTCTGTAGCCCTTAATATAATAAAAGCCACTGCTAAGCCGGTATCGAAAAGATAATACTTTCTTTCATTGATTATACAATCATTTTTTGGATTTGAAAATACAGCAATCATCATTGAAGCTTTCTCGATCCATTTATTATGAGGAGTTAAGATTGTAAATAGCTTTTGTAGTTGTTCTTTTTCATAGACAAAAATGAAATGCCATGGTTGATTATTATTACAGGATGGAGCAATTTGTGCAGCATGAGCTAAATCGTTTATTAAGTTATCATCGATCTCAATTGATTCTAAAGATCGGTATGCCCGTCTAATTTCTATAGCTTCTTTAACATTCATTTAACAAATCATCAATTTATAAGTTAATATCTTTATATATTTTCAAATAGATTAATATCAATTTAATAAGGTAAATAATTAAATATCAATCTGAGGGTTATTATCTATTAGATTTTTAAAAGGATGATTTTTATTTATAAAAATTAGAATTAGAGAACTAATAAAATATAAAGAAATCAAGAGAAGCTCTAAGTAGATAAATCTGTTAATTTAGCTTTTACTTCTTCTGCATGACCATTAACACTTACTTTGGGCCAAATATGTGCTACTTTACCTGCCGGATCAACTAAAAAGGTACTTCGTATTACTCCCATATACGTTTTTCCGCGAAATTTTTTTTGACCCCATGCACCATATTTCTTGATTACTTCTTTTTCTAGATCACTTAAGAGTGTTACTTTTAAGTTCTTCTTTTCTGCAAATTTCTTATGTGATTCAATACTATCGGGGCTAATTCCAATAACCATCGCATCAAGTTTTTGTAACTCTGGTAAAATTCCTGTAAAGCCTATTGCTTCAGTTGTACATCCAGGTGTATTATCTTTTGGGTAAAAATATACAACCTTATATTTATCTTTGAAATTATCTAAACAAATTTCTTTGTTATCTTTATCTGGAAGACAAAATTTTGGAGCGAGATCACCAACCTTTAATTCAACTTTTTTTTCTGGCATTTTTGAAACCTCATATAGTTTAAGTATTAGATTAATCTTGGACATATTAAATTTGAGCTTATTGATTATTAATATTTGGCTGTTAGGATTTAGAAGTCAACTGAAAATCCTTTCTAAAATTAATAAAAAATAAATAATATTTGATTCTCTTATATAAAAAACAT
>CAYUTF010000052.1:20511-22824 GCA_964447495.1 uncultured archaeon | reverse complement strand
GCAAACGCAATATCATAGATGTCAAAATGATGCTCGCTTTTACATAATATAGATCGCGAGACATAATAGAACTCTACGAGATTATTGATTAACCCTTTATCGAGTGCTTGAAGTAGGGTCATATATTCGGTGATCGATACCGGCAATCGTTCCTTGAGGTAATAAAAATAGTCGATAAACATATTCTCAATAATTTGAAGTCTCTATAAAAATATAATTCTTATTATCATTTTAGTTTTTTTATTATTATCTTAAATCTTTTTGAATCCACCGGTTACTTGTCAAGATGAAAATTTTTTATAATGTTTTTTTTTTTCTTAAGATTTTTCCACAATATCACTTCATCAGGATTTAAAAGACCAAATATCTTATCAATCATCTTATATCCTCGCCTTAAATCAGAAAAGCTGCCAAAGATAATATTGTTCATTTCCTAATTGTAGTAAAAATTTTTGCTTCAGACTTATTTTTTCTATCTCACTGATTTCTTCTTGTGAAGGTCTCATTCCTAGATAAAATAAATTTTCATATGGCCAGTCTTTTTTAAACCAATCAACCAAATTCTCTAAGGTTATGGCAAATAAATCCTGTTTCCATCCAGATTGTGTGATCCAGAAGCTAATTCCTGGATCATCTTCCTTTAACTCTAACTCATCGCATAATCTTTCATTAAAAAAAGCAAATTGCAAGAAAGGAGAGATTGGTTTGACAAATAAACACCCAAAACACACCGTTTCCTTTTTATCCAATATGGTAAAAGCAAATTCTATCTTGTTATCATGATCTTTTTCATGTCTTGATATTTGCTCTAAATTTTCTTCTTTCGGAAAGCCTTCTGGTCTGAAGCCACTTTCAATCACTGCCTTGTAATCAAGCTCATTATCTGTACTCCTTAACTGTCTTATCTTAATGTTATCAAATATAAGTTCTTTTGGAACCTCTTTATTATCTGGAAAAAATTTTTTCATGAATTGATTACATTTTGCTATTCTTATAAATATATATTTTTAAAATTAACACCATTCTAATTTATGCTATTTTGAATAAAAATATGTAGAGATAACAGATAGAATGTTCCTTATGGTAATAAAAATAGTCTATAAACATAATATATTAGATAAGGTTTGATTTTTCCTAAATTATATTAAATTTATTATATGATATTAGTTTTTTCACTAAAGTATAAATTATTTAATTAGTAAAAATTGGGTTTTTCAAAATTATGAGTTAAGTTGGGAATTTTATTTTCTCTAGAGCCAATTCGATATCTTTTTCTTTCTTTATTAGCGTACCAAGGAAGGGAATTCCTTTTCTCAGCTCTTCAATGGATATTCCGCTTTTCAGTAATACTCCGATCCAATCAAGAAGCTCTGAAGTAGAAGGGAGTTTTCTAATTTTAGTTATGGCTCTCAATGCATAGAAATGTTTTAAACATTGTTCTAATAAATTTTGCTTCAAATTTGGATAATGTAAATTACAGATATCTGCCATAAACTCTTTTGAAGGAAACTCAATCCAGTGGAACACGCATCGGCGCAAGAAGGCGTCAGGTAACTCTTTTTCATTATTAGATGTGATAATCACAATGGGTCTGGTCTTCGCTTTCACAAATTCTTTTGTTTCTTTCACATAGAATTCCATAACATCTAACTCTTGAAGGAGATCATTGGGAAATTCTATATCTGCTTTGTCGACTTCATCAATGAGCAGCACAACTTGCTCTTCAGAATCAAATGCCTCTCCTAATGGCCCTAAGGAAATATAATCTTTAATATGGTTAACATTTCGCTCATCACTTCCAAAGCGACTGTCATTTAACCTTTGAACGGTATCATACATATAGCACCCATCAATTGCTTCGGTTGTGCTTTTTATATTCCAAACGATTAACCGCTTTCCAAGAGCTTCTGCAATAGCATGAGCTAAAAGCGTTTTTCCCGTTCCAGGTTCTCCTTTAACTAATAAAGGGCGTTCTAGAGCAATTGAGACATTAACAATGTTCCGTAGTTGAGGATCTGCAATATATTTAATCCTCTCGGTATTCACATCTCCTTGAAATTTATCAAAACCAGAATGAGTCATATATAAATGAAATTAATTTAAAATTAAATAATTTTTGAATAAAATATCTTGCATATTTTTCTAAATTAAATAGGAATAATAGAACAAAGATTTTCCCACCATAATTAAATGCTAAGACTCGGTTTCTATAACCTTTAAATATGAACCTATTTGATTCTTACCTTAGGAATAATAACTTATAAAAAAAAAAGTTATATATCGAAATATCGATAAATACTTAATCTTTAATTT
>CAYUTF010000052.1:2055-20411 GCA_964447495.1 uncultured archaeon | reverse complement strand
TTATAAAAAAAAAAGTTATATATCGAAATATCGATAAATACTTAATCTTTAATTTAAAAAAAAACTAGAATGTGGTTAAAATGACAAAAGAAGATGATATGTTAGCAGAATTAAAAAAAATTCGTGAATTGTTGACTCCTGCACCACCAAAACCAAAAGAGAAACCAAAAAATATAGCTCAAGAATTTTTGGAATTCATAAAGCAATATAAAATTCTGGGTCTTGCAGCTGCTTTTATTATTGGTCTTGCGGTAAATGCATTAATCCTTTCGTTAGCTCAAGATATAATAACTCCTATCATTGGATTATTTATACCCGGATTTAGCACTATTGCGGATATCAAGCTTGGTCCATTTGGAGTAGGCAATTTCATTGCAGCAGCAATTAATTTTGTAATAGTAGCAATAATAATATTCCTTATCGTAAAACTTGCTACAAGATTTGGAATTGACTAAGCATTTGAAAAATCAAAAATTTTTTTTTTTTTATTTTGTTTTTTCAAATACTAAACTTTATTTTTTTGTAGTCTACTAGTATAAAAATGATCTATTAAATAGAGGAAAAAGAAAACTTTTTGACCGAATTAATTACTATATTACTTAAATATCTAAATTTAGAATTATGCCACGAGATAAAATAACCACTGATCGTGCAGCAATTTATGTTGATTTGATAGGGGGTGCAATTAGCTCCATTCTTGCCCTTACGGGTATAACATTCTCTACAATCATGTATGGTATTTCTAATTATGCAGGGTGGCTCACAGGGTTAACTTTTTGGTTATTTATTCTTATTTTTTCGATCTTTTTAATTTTTGTAGGTTTGTATTCCAGATATAAAGAGAAGCATTATGATGAGAGTAAACCTCGAAAGAATGTCAGAGCACCTATGGTTTCCTAAACACTTTGCTGAAAGCAATTTTATACTCTACTTTTTCCATTTTAACAATCCAAGATAAATGTTCTGCATTTAATTGCCTTGGAAGGTTATTATGAACAGCAAAATCAACAGGGATAAATTCAAACATATCATTTACTACTACTCATTTTCATTAGTATTATTGAGATTACTTAGAATCTAATTAAATAGTCTAAAAATCAAAAAAAAATAAAATAAAAAAAAGAATTTAATCTCGTTGACTTAATACGGTCGTGAAACACACGCTAAAGGCCCCACCATGGTTATGGCATAACCAAACCTTAGCATCAGGAAATTGGCATACTTCCAAGCAATGGATTTAAATTCATCGCATTAAAATATGACAGAATTGTTAAAAGTAAGTTTAGCTTCTAATCAATTGTGAGAGACAAGCAAATAACAAATCGCATAATTGGCATAATAATTATAATTATCAGCATAATATTGTTATACTTAGGAATCGTTATTTTGAATAGCGATATCTCTTTTCCCCAAAGGGTCGTCGAATCTTCCTCTCTTATTCTTATTTCTTTACCATTATTTTTTTTTGGAGCAATACTAACTAAAAAAACACGAAAAAATCGAGGGATGTTTCTATTATCTGTGGGAATAACTTCTATAATGATTAGCCCCCTTTTTCTTATTTCCTTTCATTCCCTTAACTTATTTATCATATATTTCCTCATTAACATTCTCATTATCATTCTTGGGATAATGCTATTATATAAAAACAATAATAAAGAACAAAAGGAAAAAGAACAAAAAGAAAAAGAAATAAAAGTATTCTCTTTTTAGTGTCTATAATCTTTAGAAAGATACAAGAGGAAATCCATATAAGGATTAACAATTCTGGATAATAGGTTTTTAGAAAAAATTCTGAAGATGTACATAAACAAAAAAAACAAGGAAATTGTTATGTTCATTAAGGGTAAAACCCAAAAGAATCACTAATCCATTACATATTTTTTATATAATATGCATAATTGAATGTTAAAAGGAGTGAAGCTTAGTTCTCAACCTCTTTTAATCGATATAAGAATCCTGGAACCCATAACACGATTCCTGCTATTGCTCCTAGTAAAAAAGTAACAACCTCGTTCCAGAGAAACCATTTATAAATCACGGTGATAATAAGAACTATTATTCCAATTAAAAGTCTTAATTGATACTGGGCTTTATTATTAAAAATTTGATGTGGTAAATAAAAAAATAATATAATTGCGTGACCGCTCAACGGAATCCTAATAATATATCGAGCAAAAGACAACAGGGCAATAATCACACATTCTAAAAACATCAATATGAAAAAATTTAGCTCTTTTTTTTCCATCCTTATCCATATTAGTTCTCCTATTAATATTCCATAAGGAAGAAAAATTGAAATCATATATAATGGAGGTGTAGTAATATTTAAAACTTCTGTGGCAGTAGCAACAAGAGGATACCCTCTTATACTGAAAAAAATTGCTGATAGGATAGTTATTATCAGTCCTATTCCATAAACAACAAATAACTCCTTTAGGGAAGGTTTTAAATTGTTTAACATACATCTCATACTTTATTCTTCTTTAATTATTGTCTATAATGATCCAATGTTTGAAGAGATAAATAATATTTTCATTATTGAAATTCTCAATATTGTATTATATACAATAATAAAAAACAGCATAAAAAAATGGAGAAAATAAAATAAAAAAAAATTTAATTTAATCTCGTTGACTTAATACGGTCGTAGAACACACACTAAATGCGCCACCAAGGTTATGGCATAAGCCAATCTTAGCATCGGGAACTTGGCGACCTTCTGCGCGTCCTTGTAATTGTTTTGTGATTTCGGTTAGCATACGACAGCCTGTTGATCCAATAGGATGACCAAAAGACTTAAGTCCGCCTGACGGATTCACAGCAGTCTCACCATCCCAGTTAAATGTTCCATTCTTTAATTCCTCAGCTGCTTTACCACGATCGCAAAATTGTAGATCCTGGCAATTTACTAGTTCAGTTATTGTGAAACAGTCATGTACCTCTGCGCAATCAATTTGCTTGCGAGGATCAGTAATTCCTGCTTCTTTATACGCATATTGTGCAGCTTGTACTGTGGACGGAAAGGATGTAAAGTCGGCACCAGGCCCGTTTGCGGGAACATACCATGGGAAATTAGTCCTACATGAGATCGCATTTGCTTTTACGAGAATGTAGTCATCTGCGTGGGCATAACTCTCTGCTAATTCGGGCGTTGTAAGAATTAGTGCGGCAGATCCGTCTGACACTACGTAAATTAGCTTAATTAGCTAATTTTTTGCGCAGCAGTCGAATCGGCCCAGAGGGTCAGCAATCATTGGTGCTTTCATCGCAGCCTCAATTGTAATCTTGCTTCGAAAGTGTGCTTTTGGATGATAGGAACCATTGTCATGATTCTTTACCGCAACTCGGGCTAAATCCTCCTTTGTCCAACCAAACTCGTGGAAACATCTTGTTGCTGCCATCGAAAACATAGCTGGTGCTGATGGAGTAGGGTATAATGGATGCCCAAATAAAGTGAATCCGGGTAAACCACTTCCACCTTCGTCCATGAGCTTCTCTACTCCACAAGCGAGAGCTACATCGTATGCACCAGAAGCAATGGCGAAGCTTGCATTTCTGAAAGCGTCCATTCCCGAAGCACAGTAATTTTCTATACGAGTAGCGGGTTTTCCATCTAGCTTTAATATATCTTCTACCATTGCACCGGATAAGCCGGTAAAAAAGTAAAATATACCGATCCAGGTCGCATCAATCTCATCTTTGGTAATTCCGGCATCTTTTGTCGCGGATTGAACTGCCTCGAAGAGCAGGTCGTATTGACTTTTATCCCATAGTTCACCATATTTTGTCATATCGCAGCCGATGATTGCTACTTTATCACTAATACCTTTTCTTGCCATTTTTTTTAACCTCCTTATTTTCTCCCCCTTTCGGGTCTACATTTCCAATAATAATTTTTAAATTCGGCACCTTCGTGTTCTTTTCTGAAGGTCATCTCGACTTTCATCCCAATATGGACATTTTCCTCAGGATTTTCGATTTCAGTCATATTAAGTAGAACTCTACCACCGCCATCTAAATCGATAACACATCGAGGCACGGGAGTTTGAAGATACGCACCACCCACTAAGTGGTCAAGGGTGTAAGTAAATATCGTTCCGTGGAGTAAAAGTTTTACATGTTCGAATGGGTCATCAGCTCTGCATACATAACACGATCGAGAGAGGTCAGGATATTGGACTGTTCCACAATTCTTACATTTAACACCGTACCATTTATAAACCGAGGCAGTATCTCTCCATACGGTCACAGCGGAGCTTTTTCGGATGTATCTATCTTTTTCAAGTAATTCTTTGAAATCCACAAATTTATTATAGTTATTAGTGATTATCATAGATTTTTGATGACCAATAAGCCCTAATCGTGATTTTCCAAGGTCTCGTAATGCGCCTTTATCGCGTACTTGTAGTAAGATAGCATCAGCACCATCGCCATAGCCAGTCATAATTATTTTTGCGTCATCTTTAGGTCTTCTAAGAGCCGCGATTAATAGCATGAAAGGCATAGGTGTACCTGTGTCGCCTATTTGAAAGAATAGGCTATTTTGAGCAACACCTTGTCCAAATTTCATAATTTTTGAGATTCGTCCATGCATTCGTGGGTTATTATAGTAATATGCTGCAGCATCGATTTCTTCAGGTTTGAGATTATTTCTTTTAAGTATTTCTGCCATTACTTTAGTGATACTTTCTACGTAGAATTTCGCATCCATTTTAACTTCGAAAGTTCGAATAAATTTATCCTTATTTGCTCTTTTCCAAGGTCCCGTAACATTTGCAGAGATTGAATAATAATCTTCGATAGATAAGGGAAGATTATCTTCTTCAGCCACAAGAAGTGCGGCAGCGCCATCTGCGAATCCAAATTCCCACATTGTGGAAGGCTCGGGTGCTCTGGTATCTGCAGAAACGACAAGAATGCTTTTTATATCCTTATTTGCTTTTATGGTATCTACCGCTCGCGTAAGAGCAGTAGTAGCGGCTTTGGTGGAATCTGTAAAATCAACAGTTATTATATCTTCTCTCATATCTAGCACAGTAGCAATTAGTGAGGCAGAATCCTTTTCTGTATATACTTGAGTCGTAGAAGCAAAGAAAATTCCATCGACAGTTTTAGGATCGATTCCTGCTAAGCAGTCTAATCCCGCTTCCACAGACATGGTAATACTATCTTCATCAGCCATCGCAATTGCTTTTGTACCAGGAACATTTGGAAAATCCCAAGCTTTCGCAATAAGATCTCTCGGGAGCAAGTATTTTGGCAAATATGCTCCATAACTTTTTATACCAATTGGCATTTTGAATGTTTACCTCAATTATTTTTTTTCAAATTTTTTATTAAAAATTTTATAATTATATTAGTTTCAATTTTTTAGAATAAATATATTTTATTTTTTGCTAACTTTAAGGATTAGAAAAACTAACTTGAAATTTCTTACTATTTTGAACTTAATTGCGAAGAAAAAGATAAATAAACAAAAGAAATTATTCAGATTTACTCATTCTTATTAAATTTCTTTTCTAGTACGATAATTATGGGCTGAAAACCTAAATGACTAAAAACATCTATAAGTTTTCTATCACCTTCGTATGCCATATTAATGCGGACATTTTCACAACCCCATGATTGCAGGATTTGGATTGCTTTATCTGCGAGGATTTTTCCCACTCCTTTTCCAATAAACCCTTTTTTTGTAACCCAGTTATTTAAATAACCAATATATTGACCTATGTTATTTTTTACAGCCTCTAGCATTCCCATAGATACTATTTCGCCAGTGGATTTAATTTCGGCAATTAATGTAATTCTTTTTAAATTAGGTTTAAATTGTCTTAAACCAGATGATTCTTTCCATTTTTGTTCATCCAGACCTATGTCAAATTGTTTTTGAAGGTCTTTCAAAATTTCTAATGTAGCCTTATAGTCTGAAGTTCGGTAATTTCTTATTATTATATCCTCTTGAATTATTGGATTATCTGACATTTATATTCAACATCTTATTTTTTTTTTAAAGCATTTAAATCAACTTTTTTAGATAAAAGCTTCTCATTACTATCTTCTTTCATAATAAATAAGAGATATTCGTCAATTTGAGGAAATATGGGTGAAATAAACACTAATTCCTCATTTGGAAACCATACGTCAATATTTTCAGTCATAATCTCCTTTTCAAAATATTCTTTCACATGAGTTATTACGACAATGATACCATTTATTTCTTTGTCAGTATTATTTTTCACTAATATTTCTATTTCACTACTATTCTCAGAGAGAGTAATTTGTTTAATGGAGAAAATGTTTATATCCAGTACATTAATATTATTTTTTTCTGTTGGATCAAATAATTTAATGTTAGAAAAGGAATCTTTATAGTTGCTGCTGTCGATATGCGATATATCCATACCCTTTAAAGCAAGATACGCAATTGCTTTTTGCATCTTAATCGAAGATGTATCTAAATCTTTAACAGCATTTCGAAAGAAATCCTTACATGCATCATCTATAGTTTTTAATAATTTATTTTTGATAGGATCCCCTTTTTCAATGATTTTATAAATTTTAGGGGATTTTATTAAGCTACTACTGGCGATTTCAGATTCAATTATCTCAAAAAGATTGTCTCCAAATTCACTCTCAATTTTTTTAGTTAAATCTTGAATTAAATCATCACCAAACACTTCAAGTTTATTAGGTAATGAAAGAATTATTACAATAGTTTCAGGGGTTTCATCTTCTAAACCAGCGCGTCTTTTTATTCTTTTTGACTTTGTTAAGAATTTTTTTCCAAAGAACGTATATCCCTTATATTCTAAATCTATATGGTCTAATGCATTGGATCCTCCACCTAAAAACCATATAGGATGATACTTAATTGGTCTCATGAATTTTTTATCATTTTTATATCTATCATCTGGATAGATTAGTATTGGAGTGTGTCCATGAGTTTCATCAAAATATAATACATATACTACTGCTAATTCTTCGAATGGATTTTTATCCGATGATTTTGATTTATGAGCATCAAACACTTGAGACCAGTTATTCTTAATAATTTATTTCAAAAGAAATAAATATACCTTAGTCTAAAAGTTTAATTATACTGCATAATTAATCATTTGAGTTATGAATGATTATTCATAATAAATAGTTTAAGTGAAATTCTAATATGATTATAACTGATGTTAAAACCTATGTATTGAAGTTAGATTTCAAACTCAAACTTGGTTCCATGCCTGCATTCAATGTGACTGGTCTCTATTTAAATATTAAAACAGATGAAGATGTTGAAGGGTGGGCATTATCGCATTGGAACTTAAGTAATCTCGGGCAAAAAATGCTTATTGACGAATCTTTGAAACATTTACTAATCAGAAAAGACCCATTTATGGTGGAGGATATTTTTCAAACTGTATACCATAATAGCAATCGTATTATGTTTGGGATTCCTATGGCGACTAGTGTAATACAGGTAGCTTTATGGGATATTATTGGAAAAGCGACTAAACAACCAATATATAAGTTGTTAGGAGGGATGAAAAAGGAAATAAGAGCGTATGCTTCAATGCCTCGAAGCTACAAAGCAAAAGCAGTAGCAAAAGTTGTGCAATCTGCTATTGATTTAGGCGCCTTTAAAGCGGTAAAACTAAGAATCGGAAAAGGTTTAAAAAAAGATGAGGAGTTGATTAAAGAAGTTCGCGATAATTTTCCTGATATCGATATAATGTTAGATGCAAATTCTGCATATACTCAATTACGAGAAGCAGTTAAGTTAACAAAAATTTGTGAGAAGTATAATATTTGTTGGTTAGAAGAACCATTACCATCTGATAATTTAAACGGACTCGCTGCTCTAAGAAGCCAATCCCCTATAGAGATTGCAGGGGGAGAAAATGATATGGGAATATTCCGATTTGAAGATATTCTTTCGAAAGGGTGCTATGATATTGTTCAACCTGATGTGTGTAGAAGTGGGGGTTTTTTACAACTGAAAAAGATTGATGCTATGGCAGAAGTAAAGGGTGTTCGCTGCATACCCCACATATTTGGCTTTGGACATATTTTAGCAGCCAATCTGCATTTCATTATGGCGTCACGGTGTGATTGGTGCGAATTTCCGTTTATCCCCGATGAGTTTCAAGTACTTGAAGAACCAATTAGGTGTGTTAATGGAATAGTGAAAGCTTTAGAAAAACCTGGTCTTGGAGTAGAAGTAAATCAAAAAATGTTTAAAGAAAATATAATATAAATTAAATTAAGATAAAATTATGAGCTCAACTCCAAAATTACAAGTTGCACTTGATCTTGAAGATATAGAAGATGCCTTAAATATTGCACGTCAAGTAGCTCCTTTTATTGATATTATAGAAGCAGGAACCCCATTAATAAAATCTGAAGGCATAAATGCAGTTAAAACATTAAAAAATACTTATCCAAATAAAATAATATGTGCTGATTTAAAAACCGCAGACGCAGGATATCTTGAAGTAAAAATGGCAGCTAAAGCTAAAGCTGATATCATTTCTATTCTTGCTGATGCTTATGATAATACAATCGAGGAGGCGTTACGTGCTTCATTTGAATACAAGGTTGAGATTATGGCAGATTTGATTGTTTCACGTTCTCCTATTAAGCGATTAAAGGAAATAATGGATCTTAACTATAAAGGGAAAAAACTAACTTATGCCTTAGCTCACAGTGGATTAGATCGTCAATCTTCAAGAAGAGCTCCCCTAACAGAAATAGAATCCATGGCAAAAATACCAAATCATCCAAAATTGGCTATTGCAGGAGGAATTAGAGCAATAGATATAAAACCCATAATGAAATTTCCCATAGCCATTATTATAGTGGGCGGAGCAATTACTCACGCACAGAATCCAACTATGGTTGCTGAAGAAATCAAAAGCTTAATTAATAAGTTAGAAAAATAATTTATTTATATTTTGTACTTATTCAAATAAGATTTGAATGTACAAATTTTTCAATTAAAAAAAATATGAAAATTGATAAATGTGAGAAAGAAAAATAAAGATCCAGTAGATAAAGTTCATTCTTCCCGAGGTCATCTTTTATATTCTCTTGGTGCAGTCCCATCAGCGCTTCCATATAATATGATCTCAGCGAGTGTTTTGTTATTTTATGAAACCGTTGTAATGTTAGATCCTCTCTTATTCGGATTAGTATGGATAATTTATGGAATTTGGAATGCTGTGAATGATCCGTTAATAGGATTTCTCATGGATAGGTTTCATTTAAAGAAAGGAAGAAGAATACCATATATAATATATGGCACAATCCCAATGACCATAGGTTTCATATTTTTATGGTGGGTTCCCTATCCAAGTTCAGCTCAAGGATTAATCTTTGTTCATTGTCTAATAATGTTATTTCTTTTTGATCTAGGTTTTACATTATGTATGACAAGCTGGTCAGCATTATATACTGAAATGTATGAGACGGAAAAAGAAAGAGCAAATGTTGTCGCAATTAAAGATTTAATTGCTTTTATATCTTCATTTATTGGAATCCTAATACCACCCCTTTTAGCAGCAGCAATAAATTGGGATTTGACGGGTTTAATAATAGGATTATTTATACCCATAACAATGCTCTTATCAATTCGTGGTAGCCGTGAGAAGAAAGAGTATCAAATTGACAAACCATTGTCTTTCATTTCTGCTTTCAAAGAAACCTTATCTAATAAATCTTTCTTGATAATTACTTTAACTTATATGCTAATAGACTTTACATTTGGTTTAACAATAATGGTTCTACCATTGTATGCAAAATATTATCTTCTTGTTTCTGAAGGAATGGAAGGTTTTGCGGCTGCTGGAGTAGCAATCGGAATCATAGCATCTGTTCCACTATGGAGATGGATGTATGCAAAAAAAGGACCTAAGTTAGGATTATTATATGCGCTTATATTCTATAGCTTGACAATTTGGCCAATATTTCTTGTAGATAATTTAACTATACTACTCATTGTCACCATTATTCCTGGTTTTGGAATCTGTGGTATGCTAATGACAGAGCCTGCCATTAGTGCTTCAATTGATTATGACGAATTGAAAACAAAGAAACGACGAGAAGCGACTTATAATGGAATTCTAACTTTAATCGCTCGACTATCTATGGTTCTTTCAGGTATAACTATTATCTTAGTACAAGTATATACTGGATTTGACCAAGAAATTGAAGATCCTTCATTGCAACCCGAATCAGCTGTTATTGGATTAAGGATATTAGTTTCACTTGTTCCATTATTAGGGGGAATTATTGCTTCTATCTCTTTCTATTTCTATCCTATTAATCTTAAAACTTTTAATGAAATGCAGCAGAAATTAATAATCCTCCATGAAGAAAGGAAAGAGAAAGTAAAAACGAGTTCTAGTTAGATTACAATTAAAGTAGAATCGATTAAAATTCAATCAATTAATTATAAATGAAATCCTTTTTTCTTTTTTTTATTGATAAATAAAAGCATATTATATTAAGAGCTGAAATATGAGATCGATATCCAAAGAAAAATATGATATTTTAGTGAATTTTTTACAGCAAAATGAAATTCAAGCATTATTTGTTGCTGATTATGAGGACTCACCAAGTATAAACTTGCGTTATTTATCGGGGCAACCTTCTGATGGGATGGTTTTAATTACATCCAATGGAGAGTCTTTTTTAATCCCTTGGGATCTGTCAATAGCGGAGAAGTATGCAGAGGCTGATGAGATATTTGATATTAGCAATTATGAATACAATGTTATTTTAATTCTTAAAGAAATAATCAAGAAGAAATTTGGAGATTCTAAAACAATAATTGGCATCTGTAAGAATTTTCCTTATGGGTTTGTAATAAAAATGAAGGCTTTAATCTCAAATGTCAAATTTTTCAAGGAACCAAGAAAATTAGACACAATTTTAGGTGAATTACGAGCAACAAAATCTGATTTTGAATTAAAACAACTTACGAAAGCAGCTGAAATTGGAAATAAGGCAATAAAGGATATTGAAAATTTTGCCTACAATTCTTCTAATGGGACTGAAAATGATCTTTCCTTCCTTGTACGGCAAAAAATAGCAGAATATGGGGCTGAAGATATCGCATTTGATTCGCTAGTAGCGAATTCTTCTCGTGCTCATGAAATGCATTGTTATCCTTTTGCTACCAATCAAAAATTTGCCTTACCCGGTTTAGCATTAATCGACTTTGGGGCAAAATACCAAGGTTATCACTCCGATATAACCGTGCCTTTTAAATTCGGTAATTTAACGAAAGAACAAGAGAAAATTTTGGAGATTGTATTGCAAACATATGAAGGTGCCATAGAAATGGTAGATATAGGAGTCCCTCTCTGGAAAATTCATGATTATGTAGAGCAGATCCTTAAAAACGAAGGTTATTCTATGCCCTATTCTCTTGGACACGGATTGGGGTTAAGTGAGCATGATTCACCGATAATAAGCCGTAAACCTAAAGATGAATATGCTTTAAAGTATTGGAAAGAAATTTTAGTGGAAGAAGGGATGGTATTTACAATTGAACCTGGAATTTACAAGCAAGGAATTGGTGGAATACGAATTGAAAATGATGTGATGGTCAGAAACGGTAAGATTGAAGTATTAACACGATCAAAATTAATTGAAGTCCCTTAAAATCAACTATTTTTTAAATAACTGTTTGGCTGTTTATTTTTTAATAGAAAAGAGAAAAAGGAAAAAGATTTTATTCTTTTACTTCTCCGCTTTTGATTGGAAGAAAGAGAAGAAATGCGATCAATATACAGATTAAAATGAAAGGAAACATCACAATATAGCGATAGTCTGAAAGGAAGGAAAGCGATGTGAGAATTCCGCCAAAAATTACAGGAGCTAAAGCATATGCCGCTTGGTTAAAAGTGTAATAAATGCCTGTATAAATTCCTTTTTTCCCCTCTGGAGCTAATGCCCAGAGAATCGAAAAACTGATAACAATAAAGCCCATCCATGGTATTGAAGTTAATGCTAACATGATCATTACTAAAATGGGTTGATGATTTTTATAAATCATAGGAACTATAAAGAACGCCATGATAGCAACTGAAATAATTAACCATATAAGATAAATTTTAATTGCATTCCTCCTTCCAACTTTTTTCCATTGTCCTAATAGTCCCACAAAGTAAGCAAATAAAATCATGGGTCCTGAATATGCTATAAACAATGTTGCTGCCGCTGATTCTGGAATTCCAATGTATTGAACTGCAAAACTTGAAAAGAAAGACTCAACTGAGGCAAAAGCTAAATACATAAAGAATATGGTTGCAAGGAAATATGCAAAATCTCTATGATTTCTAACTATTTTAATGGATTGCCTATAGGAGATTAATATTTTACCTTTCTTACGTATTTCTCCGATCGTTTCTATGGATTCTTTAGCTTTGTAAGTATCAACATCAATTTCAATTTTTTTATCTGATAGTTGTAAAAATTTATCTCCTGTGGGAGTTTCTTTTACAGTTAACACATGAATCCCTAATAATACTAACATTAAAGTCCCGCCTATAATGAATCCTATTGCATCAAATAATACTCCAGATAACCCAGGTATCGCACCAGCAACTATAGGAATGATAAAACCAACCAAACCACCTAAATTTGCAATAAATTGTTGTATCGCACTTCCTTTAGAATATACTTTCTGAGAGGTATAATCAGGAAGAATTGCAATAGATGCTGAGCGATAAATCGACATTGCAAGATCAAAGAGAAAAATTACTAGAACCAATCCGGCAAAAAATTGAACAAATGGAATGAGAACAAAAAACACTACTGAAGTTGTTGTCCCAATAATGATATAAGGCATTCTTCTCCCAAATCTGCTTTTTGTTCTATCACTTAGATCTCCAAAGTAAGGTTGCAATATCACCGCTATGACATTATCTATTGCCATAACTAATCCCTTAATCAAATCAAGAAATGGATTTCCAATTAATATATCATTAAGTAACAGTGGAACCTTAAAATTAAAATAAGACCATGCTAATAACACGATGAAAAATGCAAAAGATATGAAGATAGTCCTCTTTACTGAGAGAGAATCAGGTTTGGACGGTTTCATCCTTGGTTCATAAGGGAGAAATTCCATATCCTCGGGACTTTCGTCTAAAATCTCATTAGAATTTGATTCTGACACGTTTTATTCGACTCTTTATAATAATTTAGAAATTTATTAAATTATTAATCTCATATTTTTTATTATTTTAAAAGATTATAAAAAAATACTATCTTAATTACAATTAATAGAATTCCTATGAAAGATAATAAAGATTGGTATGAAGTAATAAGACATAAAGATTATCTTTATATTATTCGAGAACGTTTAGATAAACTCGATTTACGATTTTATACTAAATATGTTAACCTCTATTTAATTCTAGGTAGTCAAAAAGCTCTGTTAATTGATACTGGATGTGGACTTTTTCCATTAAGCCCAATTATTTCAAATTTGACTAATAGTAAAGAGCTTATTGTGGTAAACACTCATTTTCATTTTGATCATAGAGGTGCCAATGAAGAATTTAAAGAAATATATATCCATGAAATAGAAGCTAATTATATTGCAAAAGAATTCGATCTTTCTTTTCTTACAGATTGCCCTAACGATGTAATAAAACAATATGAAAAAAAAGAATTTAAATTAAAGCCTGCCTCAATTATTCATCCGATTAAGGAAGATTATATCTTTAAGTTAGGAGATATTTCATTAAAGGTAATTCATACACCGGGGCATTCACCGGGATCAATTTCACTATTATCAGATAGGGGAGAGCTATTTACTGGTGACACAGCTCATTATGGGGCAATGTATTTACCAGAAAGAAATGAGCACCATATTATTCTAAAGAGCATAGAAAAATTAATTAATCTATATAACAAGAGTGATAGCTTAGAAATTTATCCATCCCATGAGAATTATCCCGTTAGTAGAGATTTATTAGATTCATTGTCCGATGGAATTAAAAATATCGATAAAATATGGGATTCCAAAAAATATGATGAATTTTTAGAATCGTGGGTTATAAAAGGTGAAAATTTCATTTATATCATTGAAAATCCTAATGAGGATTAATTTGTGTTATAATTTTGGCCTATTTTTTAACAATAATTTATAAGGGTACTTCTGGAGTTTTTAACGTATCAGAATCAGTGATAATTACATAATCGGGATGATTTCGAATGTAAGTTACCGGATAATCATCCCCCGGTTTTCCAAATAAAGCGATTCTTAAGATAGTGTTTGCCCAATCATAAGGTGTACCGTTTCTACAATATAATCGTATTCTGCGTGCACCTAATATTTGCTTCATCCCAATCGTGAAAGCCTCTTTTGGAAAGTTTTCTATATTTCCTCCTACTTGTGCTCTTATAGAGTTGATAGTTATAGTAAAATCGTTTAAATGGACTCTTCTAGGCTCAGATTCTGCAATATTGAGCGCGGGTTCATTAAAAGCTATATGTCCATGAATTCCAATTCCTCCGTAACATGTATCTATCCCTCCAATATCTTCAATCATATTTGAGATGTTCGAAATATTTGTTTCGCCTGGAAAGATTATTTGTTCATCATTTAATCCAAAATTATCCTTTAAAGGAATTAAAAATAGCGTTTTAGCAATTCTTTTAAAACTTAAAGGATGGATCGTAGAAAGTGCAAACCCATCCTCATCGCAATATTCATCCATGAAGAAGAACCAACAGTGTGCTAATGAAAGGTTTTCTTTTTCAATCAATTTTTGTAATATTGGGTATTGTCCCACTGGACCTATAGGAAGAATTAATTTAGTAGGGTTATGAGCACTATTATTTAATTGAATCTCACTGAAAATGCTTTGAGCAAAATGATGATGTAATTCCTCTAAGTTTTCACATACAATAAGATGGTTTCCCGCTTTTTTGATGATATCTTCGGGTATTAGTTCCAATAATGCTCGCACTTCATCACTTCTTTTTTTCAACTAGTTCTCACCTAATATTTTTAAAATATTCCCAGAAAATATTAGTTTTTGTGTACTTTCGTCAATGTTTAATTTATCAAGTCTATCTTTATCTTCATTAAGAATTTGAGAAATTTGATTATAAAAAACATCTGTTCCAAATACAATTTTTTTAAAAGCCCCTTTCCACCATAAATAATGATCCATACCTATGTTGTCAGCTCTCACTCTCCAACCTTCTGGGGCTCCAGAGAGATCTGCATACACATTTTTTTTCATCCTAATAACCTCTGCCGCGTCCTTGTTCCAATGCACTCCTAGATGGGCAATGATCATATTAAGTTTAGGGAATGAATTAGCGATGGGTTCGATTCTCATAGGATGCATGTACCAGGATGAGATATATTCCTCCTTCGCGGGTTTTATGAGTGTAACCACGCCAGTATGAAAGAGAATCGGTAGTTTAAGTTCTTCCGCAGATTCCCATAAGGGAAAGTAAGAGGGATCATCATATGGCTTTTGGGGTAGCGTAATTTTTAGCATCTTAAATCCTTGAGCAAATGCATCGTGAATTTCACTGACTTTACTATATCCAGGTCGGATATAATAAGCTCCAATAAAATGATCGGGATACTCATCGAAAACTTTCTTTATTCCCAGGTTATCTATACACTTAAAATGTTTTCCTAATCCACTTACACAAGTTTTTTCAATATTATTCTCATCCATTGCTTTAATGAGATTTTCTACATAGCCAGTAGAATCGAAAATATGAGCATGACTATCTATTATTCGCATATTTTATTCTCCTATCTTGTAGTACTTTACTATTGAGATAAAAAATCCTCAACATCCTTTATGAAATTCATTGTTCCTCTCTCGATTTGCATAGTTAATGCATCTAAATCCCGAAAATCCGAATTGTCAACTAAAACATGTTCCACTATAGAATCAATCCCTTTCAAATTTGATGGAATACGGTATTTATGCCAACCTCTTTTCCTAACCAAATCCCAGTATTGTTTCTGAATCGTTTTATTGTAACCTCCCAACCACGCTTCAAATCTGAATTCTTTATGCAGAAATACAATCGCAATCTTCAATTTTCGATTTTTCAATAAAGGTGGGCTGACTGCAAAATAGGTCATATCCATATATCCAAAATAAATACTCCCTGATACAGTATAATCGGGATATTTCTTGTGAAAATATGATCTCAACGATCCAAAATATTCCATTAATCCTCGGTAAGCTTTCTGAATTATTCCTTTCTTTAGCTGACTTCTATATTCAATCATACTGTCATGAAATGATATCATATATACAAATTGTGTTTAATCATGATTAAATATATTTCAATTTTAATTATAAAATCGAGCATAGTAAAACATAATTGATTAAAGAAGAAAACCATATATCTTATGTATTTTTTACTTTCGTGAGATATTTAATTATAGCAAAATTGGAGGATAAAGATGAAGTATTTTTTAGATAGTGCAAAAATTGATGAAATCAAATATGCATTAAACAATTGGAAAATTAATGGTGTTACTTCCAATCCTAAACATATCAAAAACTCCGGTAAACCATTCTTTTCTGTAATTAGAGAATTTGCTAAAGAATTTGACGGTATAGAGTTTCCAATTTCAGTTGAAATCAATCCTCACCTCTCTACCACAGAAGATATGGTACAGTATGCAAAAAAGATTGCGGAAATATCACATAATTTCGTCATTAAAGTACCTTGTAATGAACAAGGGTTGATCGCCGCTAATAAGCTAACGAAAGAAGGAATTAAGGTAAATGTTACATTAGTATTTACTGCTTCTCAAGCATTACAGGTAGGTAGAATTGGAGCTGCTTATTGTTCGCCGTTTATTGGATGGCAGGAAGCAACAGGAGTTGATTGTAGCCAATTAATATCAGATATTATCGCAATATATCGTAATTATGATTTTGAAACAGAGATAATAATTGCTGCTGTGAGAAATGGTAAACAAATAGTTGAAGCTGCTGTGATGGGGGCAGATATCGTTACCGCAGGATTTGAAGTATATAAGGCTAGTTTTGAACATCCTTTCACAGATAAAGGATTAAAAATATTCCAAGATGCTTGGGATGATACTGAATTAGGTTCATTATGAAGGCGGAAAAAATGTATGTCATAGGATTTATTGGGATTGGGACCATGGGATTTTATATGTGCCGTAATATTTTGAAAAAAGGAAAGTGGCCCGTATATGTATATGATGTAAATAAAACGCAAGTTGATAAATTAGCAAGTGAGGGGGCAACGTCATGTAATAATTTGCAAAATATTGCTGAAAACTGTGATGTAATCATCAGCATGGTTCCCACTAATGATAATGTAAAAGAAGTTGTGAATGGGCTTCTTCCATTTATGAAAAATGGGACGATATATATCGATATGAGTACAATTTCTCCTTCAGTATCCATTGAATTAGCAAAAAAGGTTAAAGCGTCTGGAAGCATTATGATGGATATACCTGTAGTAAAAAGTCAAGCCGCAGCTATTTCTGGGAATCTTGGGATTTATGTTGGTGGTAATTTTGAGGCTTTTCAAAAAATCAAACTGATATTGGAATGTATGGGAAAGAATGAAGAAATTATTTATTATGGGGAAAATGGTAAAGGTCTTGCCATGAAAATGTGTCATAATATGTTAGTAGGAATAATTCAAAATGGTGTTAATGAAATGATTCTTTTGGCTAAAGCGGCTGGGATTGATTATGATAAAATAGTTTCAGGAATCGCTGCAGGAGGAGGTCAGAATTTTTATTTAGACGTGAAAGCTGAAAGTATTAAAAATAGAGATTTCAGCCCAAAGTTCTCCTTTAGAAATATGCATAAGGATATGAATTTAATCATTGATTTTGCTCAAAAATTAGGCCTAAATTTAGTGGGGGCAGAAAGGGTATTAGAAATATATAATATAGGGATTAAAGAATATGCTAATGAAGATTTTTCCGCGACAATTAAGGTCTTAGAGAAAATGGTATGAGGTGATAAATTTGAAACAAGAAATTGATATTGGAGTAGTCTGTATTGCTCGTAAAACTTTTGATTTTGAAGCTGCGAGACAGATTTATACTCAAATTAGACAAGATCTCGAAACAATTGAAAACGTTAATTGGGAATTCATTGAAGATTTAGTTATCGAGATCTCTGATGCTCAAAAAGCCGCGAAGCAATTAGCAGCGAGACAAATAGACGCATTAATTTGCATTAGCGGTACCTTTGCATTGGGACACTTAATATTAGAATTGAATAAAAAGATAAAAAAGCCAATCTTATTATGGGGTCTAGAAGAATTGCCTTATGATGGTGGGAAAATTCGTCTCAATTCAGTTTGCGGAA
>CAYUTF010000052.1:0-1955 GCA_964447495.1 uncultured archaeon | reverse complement strand
CTAGAAGAATTGCCTTATGATGGTGGGAAAATTCGTCTCAATTCAGTTTGCGGAATCAATTTAAACTCAAGTAATCTCTATAAAGCAGGAGTTAAAAATTATCATGTTGTAATTGGCAATCAAATTGATAATGATTGGATAGATGCGATAAGAATTATTCGATCGTTTTCTTCAAGTCATATTGGAATTATTGGATATCGAGCAAAAGGATTTTTTAATTTAGATGTTGATGAGCTTGATCTATACAAAGAAGTGGGAATTCTAATCGATCATTATGAGCTCAATGAAGTTTTTTCAATAGAAGTAGATGATTCCAATATAAACAGAAGAAAAAAGCAATTAACTTCTATTTTTGATGTATCTGGGATTAGTGAAGCACAATTAAACCTTGTAGCAAGTTTAACTGCCAAATTTGAGAGATTTATAAGTCAAAACAACCTTGATGCTCTTGCAATAAGATGTTGGCCTGAATTTGCTACTAATTATGGAATATCTCCATGCGCTGCAATGTCAGTTCTCCAAATGGAAGATAAAATTTTAACTTGCGAAGGCGATTTATTAGGCTCACTTTCCATGTTAGCTCACACAGCAATAGGTGGAAAAAACCCCTTTTTATCAGATTTTTCTCAAGTAGATTTTAAAGAGGATTTTGGATTATTATGGCATTGTGGAGTAGCAGCATGTAATTTATGGGATGGAAAATGTGTTAGATCACTCGATACTTATTTCGCGGGAGGAAAAGGAGTGACCGCCGATTTTGTTATGAAATCAGGAGAAATTTCAATGTTAAGAATTGATTATGCGCCCAACGAATATCGTGTGTTTCTCCAAAAAGCCAATGGAATTCCAATGGATAAAGATTTAAAAGGAACCTACGTTAAAGTACGATTTCAAGACGATGTCAGAAAGGTTCTAGATAAAATAATTCAAAATGGAATTGCTCATCATATTTCTGTTGTGTATGGGAATTTTATTAAGCCTATTGAAATATTTGCGAAAATAAAAGGGTGGAAAATAATTCAATGATACGATTAGAAAAAATTGATAGTGGTTTTAATATCTATTATAAAAATTATAAATTTTTTTCTCATACGCAAGAAAATAATTGTATTGAAATAGGGATTGGGGTTGGAAAGTATAAGCAGAATCATTCCTCCTTTAGAATTCAGGAAAAACTAGAAAAAATGATTTCACTAAATGAATTTAATATTTTATCTCAATTGGATAGTCAAATTATTATCGAGTTTAGTCAAAATAATTATTCTATAGTCATAGAATTTTATATTCAAGAAAATAAGTTAATAATCACTCCTAAATGTGAACATAAAGATATTAATCGCTTTTGTTTAAAATTAGAAGCAAATAAAGAGGAAGCAATATTTGGGTGTGGAGAAAGATTTTCAGAAGTAAATTTAAAAGGGCTTAAGATACCAATATGGGTAGAAGACGCATCTCCCCCATCAAGAGGTAATCACACTTACTATCCCCAACCTAATTTTGTATCATCAAATAAATATTACTGCCATGTAGATACTAATGCTTATTCCGAATTTGATTTCACTAAGCAAAATAAACATAAATTATATATCTGGAATATTCCGAAACATATTTTTATTGAAAAGTGTAGCACTATTTTAGATACAGTTAAAAATCTTAATAAATACCTTGGAATACAACCAAAACCTGCAGATTGGATTTACGATGGAATATGGTTAGGAGTTCAAGGAGGACCTAAGATTATTGATAAAAAAATAAAAACTGCACAAACTCATGAAATTATGGTTGGAGGAGTTTGGTGTCAAGATTGGGAGGGTATACGATATACCTCTTTTGGTAAGCAGTTATTCTGGGATTGGAAGTATGATGAAAAAATATATCCTAATCTTCCCGAATATATTAAAAAGCTAAATTCAAAGGGAATTAAATTTTTGGGATATATCAACACTATGCTTGCG